>JBHPJW010000061.1:0-13631 GCA_042567505.1 Fibrobacterota bacterium | reverse complement strand
GTTCGCCGGGCGGATACACACAAATTAAATAATACTGATGCGATCTAAAAGTCGTTAAAATTTAGATATTAAGAATTTAGGCAGCATGTATTTAATTCTATCCAAATAATATCTAAAGGAAGGTGATTTATACTCGAGATCATATCCAATTTCTTTTATTACCATTCGCTCTAAATCAAGATCATTTTCATTAAATAAAACTGTGAGCGTTGGGCCATAACTGCTTACTTGTATTCCTTGCCTTTGGTAAGGTTTTTGATATTCAATCTCATCCCAGCAATTATTATCAAAATGTTGGTAATTATTAACAAATAATTTATTGTCTGATGCAAAATGTGTAGTTTTCAATTTTTCAATAGTCTTCCTTACTTGAGAGTCCTTGTGGCTATCGTGTATGAATACGGCTTTAACGAAAGTGTTTTTAAATAATTTAGCTGCCAAAAGTAAAGCGTTATGTCCTTTAGGACCATCTATTAAAATTATTGAAGGCTTTTTTTTTATAATCCTACTTAAAACAAGAAATGAATTACCAAAAAGGGACTGTACATTTCCATATTTCTTTAATCTTTCGGAAGCAATAAAAGAGTCACTAGTAAATTTGTTATACTCAACACTTATAATTTTGACAAAAGGATCTTCACAGAAAAAAGAGGCTAATATTTCTGTACTTTGACCTCTCGCGCGGCCGCTCTCATAAATATTATTAACCTTTAAATGCTTTGTTAAAGCGCAAAACAAGAGCATCTCACTATAAAAAATACCTTTGTTTTCGTATTTTATTTTTGCACAAGACTTTTCAAAAGTTAATTTATATGAATTGCATATTTCAATTATTTTATTGGCGTCCATTTTTAAATTCCTTGTACTTTAATAAAATTCTATTAAACTTGCCTTTTATGTAGCCAATAAAATTATATCCATTAAATATTAAAACATTGAATGAGATGTTTATTTTTGATAGAAACATATTGTGGCTTTCTTTAATATTATCAATCCACTTTTTCCTTAAAAATGAAGGCAAAATGTTGAATTTTATTTTTCTCCACCTACTTTTAAGATGAATTATTTTTGCAAGGCCTGGATTATATTCCGCATATGGAAAAGGCATCTCGGGATAAAAATTATAAATCGTATAATGTAAAGTTTTAATCGATATTTTGTGTTCATTTATTTGGAGCAACCCTAGCAAGTCAGCTCCTTTTGATAAATCAGGTAAGGCTAGGGCCACAAGTTTGATAAGCTCCACTTGATCAACAAACCAACTCTTATCGCTCCATTTTTCTCCTCTTTTACACCATTCGTCTAGAAATAATTTAGTATTACTTACATTAATATTATTGAAAAAAATAACACCGGAATTAAGCCAGGCCCCCACGTTAAACTCGTCCTTTTTATAATTATACTCAGGGCGCCAAGAAACCGCAATATCACAATCTGAATTATTGAAAACTTCATCAACTCTATCCAAAATTATAACATCAGAGTCTACAAAAACCAGAGGCTTCTCATGATTATTATAAAAACAGTCTTTAATGCAAACAATTTTTTGGAAGCAATAATTTGATTTATTTGCGCTGGGCCATGGAATAATTTTAACATTTTTGTTTGTCTTTCGAAACGCGCTTAAATTTTTACTTAAATGCCCCCAATCATAAAGAAATACGATAGAATTTGGATATAATTTATTAAGTCGTTTTAAATTTTCCCTTAATATTTTCGGGCAATCGTTGCCAGCAATCATAAAATCATACATAATTCACTTTCTAACTATATTCCGGAAAGTCCCCCATTCAAATAACAACAATAATGAAGAAAATATTATTGAGACAAATATCGAATAAAATATTATAAAAAATATTCCAGATGCATAATTTAGGTAACCATTCGCTCTCAAATAAAAGTTTAATATAACTATTAAAATAGAACAAACAACAGGCCATGTAAAATGAATAAAATCAACTTTAATAATCGAATTAATCCTGGATTTGTATAAAATCAAGCTTATTATTAACCAAATATCTAATGCAAGGCAAGAACCATAAATACCATAGAACCGAGTAAGTGCCAGAAATAAAATAACAAAAAGTATAAGCTCAAAAATCTGTAACTTTCTGAGGATCACAAATTTACCATTTGACATTAAGAATGTTCTATCGATATTTCTAAGAGGATAAATAACTGCAGCGAAACACAAAAAAGGTATTAAATTACTAGTAAAAGACCATTTTTCACCGTATAAGAACAAAATAAATTCATCAGCAATACAATAAATTATTAGAAAAGAAAATATACATGAGCGATAAACTATCCAATTAATTTTATTATAAAGAAGTTTTGATTTTTCCAAATCCTTTTGAAATTTTGCGAAAGAGACATTAAACATTGATAGAAAAATAGAAACAAAAAGATTGATTATTTTCTGATTAATTCCAACGGCCCTATTAAAAAGACCAACAAAGTGATTGCCTAATAATTTGCCTATTATAACTTTGTCTATATTATAAAGGATTTTTTCAGAAAATTGAGAGGCAAATAAATTTTTTCCATTGTTTAAGAATACCTTTAAATATTTTATTTCCATTTTAAGTGTGAGTTTCGGCCTGAAATTAGAGAAATATAATGTGCCGAAGGAAATGATAACCTGACTAAGACCAAATTGAATAACAAGACTATAAATACCGAATCCTAAAAAAGCAGAAAATATTGCCAGAACAATTGCACAAAAATGGGCAAAAAAATCCAAAAAACTAGTCAGCTTAAATCTAAACGATTTTCTAAGTAAACAACTATGTACACCACATACCATGAATATTGATTTAGACAAAAGTATCAACAAAAACAATTGTAATTTGTCCCTGAAAAATATTATTCCAAAGACTACTGCCAACACGTTATAAATAAATAGAAACCATAGAGAGAGAGTAAATCCAACTTGATTAAATATTTCATCATCATATTTTCTATTTTGGATAATAGAAGTGTTAATTCCAATTCCAGTTATTACTGTTAACATTTCAACTAATGCAAGCTGAATTGCGAATTCTCCAAATATTTCTGGACTCAGAAGTCTTGCAAGGATTATCCCAAATAAGAAACCAATCATGTTCTGGAGAATACTAAAGGAAGCGATCCATTTAGATGATAGCAAAAATGTTTGGCGGAAAGAACTCATAAAAATTAATAGCGGGTCATATCTTCGATTAAAAAGGAGGCTTCCGATACTTGTATCAGATGATCTATGGGGATCGGCAATTCCGAACTTTCATTTAAGAAATGTGCGATTTTCCGCAATAGCTCAAGATGTCCTTTATTTGAACGATTTCTTTTCCATGAAAGATCGCTGCCAAAGGATTTCAATTCGACAAAATCATTTAATAAAATGGAGCACTTACCTGCATGCACCTCTACTAATTCCTTGGGCAAACCTTTTCCTCCCATTGAAGTATAAACCAAATTACATATTGAGCCATTATTAAATTTTAAGGTTGCTGAAAAATTATCACTTACTTGAAATATATGTAAAAAAGGATCAATAGATGTACAGTCTATTGAGACTAGTTCTGAGTTCGTTAAATAGAAAAAAACATCTAACATATGGCATGCTTCACCGATTATCCGGCCGCCACCTTCTGGACCATGGATCCATGAATGATATGGTGCATAGCCCGCGTTGACCCTATAATTCAGGATTGCTGGAAAACCAACTGAATCTAACCATGATTTTATTTTTTTAATAGGGGGTGAAAATCTTCGATTATATCCAACTAATAAAAGTTGGCGACTGCCTTTCTCTACTAGGCTTCTGTATAAGGAGAATATTTTTGATAATTCTTCCCTATTAAGGGCAAGGGGTTTTTCAACAAATACATGTTTACCGGCAGATAGAGCGTTTATCACCATATCGGCATGCAAATCGTGCCTAGTACAAATAAATACCAAATCAATGTTTTCATCCTCTAAAGCATCAAAATAATTTGTTGATGAGTACTCAGCGTGATATCGTTGAGATATGTTCAGAGCATTGGTTCCATTTTTTGAGATAATGGCCTGGATCTTAAATAGATTATTTAAGGAGTTTAAATTAGGCAGATGAACATCTTGGGCAAAAGAGCCTGCCCCTATTAAAGCTGTGAAAATTCTTTTATTTTTTGCATGCCTTCCAGGAGCTTTAGAAAAAATCTTATGTTCAAGGTTGGATTCTGAATCGCCATGTGCATATTCCAAGATTACTCCTAGAGGAGGGGTTTTCGATTTGAGAAAAGCAAATGCCTTAGGCGCATGATCTATGGGATAAATAGTGCTTACAAGGTCATTGATGTCTATGGCTTTTTCTGCAATAAGCCTTAAAAATTCTGACATATTCCTATTTTCTGTCCAGCGAACAAAAGGATAGGGATAGTCAATCCCGTCAAGCTCATAACTATTGTCATATCTGCCAGGACCATAGGAACAAGAGATTTTTACATTTATTTCTTTTTTATACCAGGAATCCCTGCATAATCCTAGTCCCACATCTCCAACTACAACCAGCCTTGCTCTTTTTCGCAACAGATCCATTGCTCCTTTGATTAAGCTGTCGGATTTTGTAGAAGCTGTTAAAATGGCGCAATCCGCTCCATTGGCGTCTGAAATTTTATCTAAATAATTTTCTAACTCAGAATTTATTGAATGGAAGGAGTTATCTGCCCCACATCGCCTGGACAGTTTGGACCTTTCAGGATTTAAATCAATTCCTATCACCCGACAACCAGAAGCTTTCAATAACTGAACAGTCAGTTGACCAATTAGGCCGAGTCCAAAAACTAGCACTATCTCTCCCAACTTAACGTCCGCTTGCCTGACGCCCTGCATTGCAATAGCTCCCAATGTCACAGCCGAGGCTTCCTTTAAGCTGCATTTATCAGGTAGGGGCGCAATAAGGTTTCTTGGAACTTTAACAACTTCTGAATGTTGGGCAAGGCCCGCTCCTGCACATGCCACACGAAAGCCAGGTTTTAAATCGCTGATATTCCGCCCAACTTCTAAAACAATTCCAGAACATGAATATCCTGTTCCAGAAAAGTATTTTTTTTTCACTTGAATATCCTTAAATGTGTTTAAAACACCTTTTTGCTTGATTTTATCTATGCCCTTAATAATCTTCTCCGGGTTGTCCCGGATCTTCTTTAAGACAGAAGTGGCAGAGTCTGATAATCCTGCTAGTTCAGTACCACTGCTTATAAAAGAATACTTCACCTTAATTAGCACAGAATTATCATCTATAGTTGGAGTTGGTATTTTTCCAACGGATACATTTCCTTGTTTAATTAAAACTTGTTTCAAATCAACATCTCCTTTTATGCCAAATATGCTCTGCTCATTTATGGTTAAGGTTGGCTTGGTTTTTTTAGCACATGCAAGCTTTTCTCATATAACGAATTAATATCCCGGTTTTTAAATAGGATAGTGTCTTTAGGCCTCCGGCATACATCGCTAGCCACAACAGGACAATTAAAAAACAAAGCTTCCGCCACGCTTATACCGAACCCATCACTGAATGTCGGCCTGACCATAAGATGGGATTTCTTAAACAACGGCCAAATTTCTTTCTGTCCGGTCATAAAATGGAAGTTATCGGATATTTTTCTCTCTATTATAAGTTCGTTCATCTTTTTTATATACTCAATATGGTCATTCCCATTCGCCAGCGCGAAAATAAACCCTATATCAGCAAAATGTTTTTTCAACAAAAAGGTCATTTGAATACATAAATCCAATCCATACAAATCAATACCATTCTGAAATACTAATTGAAAGGCATTGGCCACTAATAAAGGATTTCTGGAATTGTAAAAGACGGCCGTTTCTTCACTGTATGTACTAATAATCGCCTTTTCGTTTTCAATCGTCGGTGGTATAAACGAATCACAAATAACAACTTTTTTGGGCGGGCGAACGGAATCTTCTTTTAATGCGTTTAATATGACTTCACCGACAACAATCAGTTTATCTATCTTTTTAAGGGCTTTTAAAAAAAGGCGGCCATTCTTAGAGGAAATAAGGTCCTTTATCCTCGGATTATGAAGCGTAACCAGCACATTATACTTTTTATATTTTCTTAACCATAAAATGATTTTAAGAATTTTATGATTTGGCAGATGTATATGTACATCATCGAATTGATTGAGAATTAAAAATAATACCAGTTTCAAATATGTGATTTTCCCGAATAAACCATCGGAAATAAAATCAAAGAGAGACGCTTCTCTACCGGCTTTACGCAAAAAATGCTCCAACCTCTGAACGTGAACGGAAACACCGCCAAACGGAGGGGGCCGTTTCCCTATCAATAGAATTTTGCCTTTCTCTGAGTAGAACCCTAATAAATTCTTTTTGATTTTTTTCACGAATCGAACTCCAGTTCCCGCTCAAATTTTTCACCTCTTTTTCCCAGGACATGCCAACCCGGTTCAGGAACTTCTTTTATGACTGGGTGGATCTCTTCTTTTAGCTTAAAATAGTGGACTGCTAAATCCAGGACTGAAACAACCACTGCCTTGATTTTACCTGCTAAAACCACCGGTTACTGACAAACATACCTCCTTTATCTCCTTATCCCTTAAGTAATGCCCCAGCGGCAACGATACAACTGTTTCACAATGCGCATTTGTCACTGGCAGCTCATCCCTGAAATACTTCTTAAATGCCGCCTGCCGGTAAGCAGGATAAGGGTAATGTATCAGCACCTGGATGCCTTTGTCCGCCATAAAGCCTATAAAGTCTTTTCTTGTGAGGCCGGTTCCAGCTGCCAGTCTTACCACCATCAAATGCCAGGCCGGTTCCGCTGATTCATATATTCCCTGAAGCTGGAAGGCGGCTTTTGATTCCTGTAAAAGGCCCCTGTATTTATCTACAACCGCACCCTTTTGCCTATTCCATTTATCCACATGACCCAGTTTCACGGACAAAACCGCTGCCTGTATCTCATCCAGCCGGCTGTTTATTCCCATGGCCAGGTTCGCGTTATAACGGTCCTTCTGGCCATAATTGCGCAGCATGACAAGGGTCTCATAATCATTCCGTGAGCGGCATAACACGGCCCCTCCATCACCCATGGCCCCCAGGTTCTTGCTAGGATAAAAACTGAAGGCCCCGAAGTCGCCCACTGTGCCGGCCTGTTTTCCCTCCCACCTGGCTCCGCAGGCCTGGGCCACGTCCTCAATAACTTTTAATCCATGTTCTTCAGCAATGCGGCGAATTTCAGACATCTGCGCCACATTTCCATAGAGATGTACGGGAAGAATTGCCTTTGTTTTCGATGATATCAGCGGTAAGATATGGTCAGGATCCATCAGCCAGGTGTCTTGTGCAATTTCACAAAATACCGGGACTGCCCCGATACTGCAAATGGCTGTTATGGTTGGGATGGCAGTATTAGCAACCGTTATCACTTCGTCTCCCGGGCCAATCCCAGCGGCCCTCAGCGCCAGCACCAGGGCGTCAGTTCCGGAATTACAGCCAACTACATACCCCTCTTCCTCTCCTGTGAGATATGCTTTGAATTCGCGCTCGAACCTTTCGCATCTTTTCCCCAGAATATACCAACCGGACTCAGACGCTTCTTTAATGGCAGTGTCAATTTCCTTTTTAAGCTCGAAATATTGGACTGATAAATCCTGGAATGGTACTTTCAACGCTCTTCCTCGATATAATGCCGTCCCCAGGAATTATAATAATCAAAGGTCCTTTTCAAACCTTCCTTCAGGTTGATTTTTGCGGTCCAGCCAGTGACTTTCCTGAAAAGTTCCGATGTCCCGAAAAAATTGCCGATATCAATCTTTTTTCGATCATCAGGAAAGGGGACTTCCTCGATACGGCCCTTTTTGTTTATGCTAATCATCAGTTGCGCCAAGTCGGTCAGGCTTGACTTTTCCCCGCTGAGATTAAACACCTTCCCATAACAATTCTTATCAACAGCGCATAGTAAAAGTGCGTCAATTACATCATCGACATAACAGAAGTCCCTGATTTGTCCCCCGCCCCCAAATAATTTAATGGTTTCGCCCTGCACACATCTGTTTATAAACCAGCCTATAAAGCCCTGCCGGGAATTTTTAATCAACTGCCTGGACCCATAGGTATTGGTCAATCTCAAAGCAGAAATGGGCAATCCGTGGACTTTATTATAAAGAAGATGGTATTGCTCTCCCGCCAATTTGTTTATACCGTTTACATCCGGAGGGTTAAGAGGATGCTGTTCATCCACCGGCATATACTTGGGCGAACCGTAAAACTGACGGGTGCTGGAATACACAATCACGGCTTCGGGATTACTTGTCCGGCAGGCTTCCAACAGCGAAGCCTGGGCCCTGATGTTGATGTCCAGATCAACCAGGGGTTCCTGCATGCTGTCAAGGTGGCTCACCTGGCCGGCCAGGTTAAAAATAAAATCTTTACCAGCCACCAGATACGGCATGGTATGCTGGTCCCGCATATCGGAAAAATTTATATGGACCTTGTCTTTTACGGGATCAATGTTAAACATGTTTCCCCCGTACTCGGGGATCATGGAATCAATGATGGTCACCTCAGCGCCTTCGTCTACCAGCCTGATGGCCAGATTGCTACCTATGAAACCCAGTCCGCCGGTTATCAAGACTTTTTTGTCTTTAAACATTTTTCCTCTTGATTGATAATTTCAAATAATAGAAAATGAGGCCGGGTTTTAATGGGGTTTAATCCCCCTTTTGATGATGCTTCTTACTTAAACCCTACCGGATTATCCCAAAATGGCTTCTTCCTACACCAGTGCTAACTCCATACCAACCTTTATAGTCTTGTATGTTATACTGAAGGTAAGTAAAGTGATCCCCGCAACAGACCGTATAACGTCAGGGTTACTACCTCTTTAAATTCCATCCTGACAAAGTCAGATGATATCAAGTGATCTTATCACAGGCAGTCGCAATAACATCAATAATTTCATTCTGATCTCTTTCCCGCAGATAGGGATGCATGGGCAGGCTGAAAATTTCCTTTGATACCTTTTCTGAAACAGGCAAATGGCCTTCTTCATACCTTAATTCTGCAAATGCTGTTTGCTGATGAAGAGGCTTAGGGTAATATACGGCAGTGGGAACGCCCCTTTCCTTCAGTCCTGACATGATTTCACCCCTGAGGGGACTCAGCACTGAATACTGGGCCCAGGCGGACTTGTATCCTTCCGGTACATGGGGAACGGTAACCAGATCTTTCAGGCCTTCGCTGTATCTGGCCGCCATATCCTGCCTTGTTTGGAATTCTTCAGCAAACACTTCCAGTTTTGATAGGAGGATGGCCGCTTGCAGAGTATCAAGCCTGCCGTTAATGCCGATTCTTACATTGTCGTATTTCTCGCTGCCCTTGCCGTGTGTCCTTATGGACTGAATGGTGGCGGCAGTATCATCATCATAAGTAAACACGGCCCCACCATCACCATAACAACCCAGGGGCTTTACGGGAAAAAAGCTGGTAGCAGCGACGTCACCAAAGGACCCCGCTTTTTTACCGTTTATTGAGCTGCCGAAGCCCTGGGCTGCGTCTTCAAGAATAAAAAGTCCCTCCTCTTTAGCGTATGGCTCCAGGATTTCATAATCAGCCGGAAGTCCAAACAGGTCAACCGGAATGATTCCCGTAGGCTTAAGCCCCGCCGGGGACCCGGGACTTGGCTTTCCGCCGGCTTTTACCGTTTCCACCGCTTCCTTTAACTTTTCCGTATCCATGGTAAAGGTGCGGACATCGATATCCACAAAAACCGGAGTGGCCCCCAGAAAGGAAATCACTTCTGCTGTGGCGATAAAGGAAAAAGACGTCGTGAAGATTGCATCTCCAGGACCAACGTCCTTGGACATAAGGGCCATTAGCAAAGCATCCGTGCCGCTTGCACAGCTCACACAGTACCTTGTGCCGGCAAAAGCCGCCAATTGACGTTCCAGTTCTTCTACTTCGGGACCCATAATGAACCTCTGGTGTTCAAGCACTGTATTGATTCTCTCCTGTATCCCGGATTTAAGCCCCTCGTACTGCGATTTTAAGCCTATAAAATCCATTTTTTGTTTACTCTTCTATTTTTGATTCCCGGTAGGGAAGGTTTCCCCGGCGCATTTCTTCAGGCAACGGTTCATCTTCCCCCAAATCCATACAGCGTAATTTTCCCTCCTGCACTTTATAGCGCAATCCGCTCTCTGGGCAGATCAGCATGCCTTCCTTGTTGGGAAGGGTGAGTTTATGCCCGTGCCTGCTCATCCAGCCCTCCTGCCTGCCCGGCACGCCCTTGATAAAGGCATAGTCCGCCACGTCCCTGGTAACTACCGCCCCCGCGGCGATAAAGGCATACCGGCCGATGGCGGTCCCGCATACTATCGTTGCATTTGCGCAGACCGTCGCACCCCTTTTAATGAGGGTCTTTTCATACAGGCTGTGCCTGTTTACCTGTGAGCGCGGATTGTTGACATTGGTCAAAACGCAGGAGGGGCCCAAAAACACATCGTCCTCTATGACGGTGCCGGTATAGACAGATACATTGTTTTGAATTTTCACATTATTGCCGATAGTCACATCATTGGCGATGCTCACGTTCTGTCCCAAAATACAATTGGCGCCGATATTTGCGTTCTTAAGTATATGGGTGAAATGCCATATCTTGGTGCCTTTGCCTATCCTGCAGGGCTTATCGACAAAAGCCGATTGGTGGATAAAATATTCCTGTTCTCTCAGTTCTGCCTTGCCGGCACTTTTTACCGGTGCACGTAAACTCAGACTCTGCTGTGCTAACTCCAGGACCTCAAGCACATTATAACCTTCTTCTCCGTCTGTCAGCGGGTTTGAGCGGGACTTCATACAGTCAAGAAAATGCCGGCATTCGCTTTTCAGCGGTTCTAGAGGTTCAATCTCCACGTAGGCCGGTTCTGCCTTTACTGAAACGGGCATTCCCATTTTCCAATCAAGTGAATGAGGGTACAGGGCGATCTTCTTTTCCCACGGCTGGGTATCCTCAAACACGGCCATCTTTTTTTCTGCCACCACCACCAGCTTCTGTTCCTTGAAAGGATGGAGCCAGGAGACAAAAATATGGGCCCTGATCCCGCTGGGAAAAGACATATGAGTTGTGGTGACATCAGCGATGGATTCATGAAGATAATACCCCCCCACAGCGTTCACTTCATGGGGCTTTTCTTTAGCCAAGGACAAAATCATGGAAATATCATGAGGCGCAAAACTCCATAAAGCATTTTCTTCTCTCCGGATTTTTCCCAGATTCAGGCGGTTGGAGTATATGTATTGGATCCTTCCCAACTGGCCGCCTTCCACGAGGCTTTTGAGTTTAATAAATGCCGGATGGTATTGTAACAAATGCCCAACCATGAGGATCTTTTGCTTTTCCCCGGCCAGATCAATAAGGTCCCGGGCTTCTTCAACTTTCAGCGCAAGGGGCTTTTCCACAAAAACATCCCTGCCCGCTTCTAAAACCCGCTTGGCAAACTGATAATGGTGCACGGCGGGAAGGGCAATCGCTACTCCCTGAATTTTTTCATTGTTCAGGACCTCTCCGAAATCGTCAGTAAGGTCTATGTCTGGATATTCTTTACCGAGCCATTCCAAACGTTCCTTATCAGTTTCACAAACACTGGCTAAAATCCCGAGTTGATTAAAATTGCGAATGAGGTTTTTGCCCCAATATCCAGCACCTAATACCGCTATCTGCTCCATAGGAATTTTTCTCCAGCTATAGCCGTTCCTTATTTGTTTTTATCTAAAGGCTGCTACCTGCATAAACTCTCGGTCGTTGATGAGCAGACAACTTCTATTGCCTCATCCTTCAGGTAATGCCCCAACGGAAATGATACTACGCTCTCACAATGCGCCCTGGTTTCCGGCAGCTCGGACCTGAAATACTCCTTAAACGCCGCCTGTCGGTAGGCCGGATATGGGTAGTGAATCAACACCTGAATGCCCCTGCTGTCCATAAATTCTATGAACTCGCTTCTGGACAAGCCGGCTCCCGCGGCCAGTCTGACCGCCATCAGGTGCCATGCCGGTTCGGCTGCATCATATATCTCCTGAAGCAGTAAAGGGGCCCTGGTTCGCTGTAACAGGTTTCTGTACTTCTCTACGACCTCACCCTTCCTCTTATTCCACTTATCCATGTATTTAAGCTTCACAGACAGAACCGCCGCCTGTATCTCGTCCAGCCGGCTGTTTATCCCCATGGCCAAACTGGCGTTATAACGGTCCTTCTGGCCGTAATTGCGCAGCATGACCAGGGTCTCATAATCTTTCTGTGACCGGCAGAACACGGCCCCTCCATCGCCCATGGCGCCCAGGTTCTTGCTGGGATAAAAACTGAAGGCTCCGAAATCACCCACTGTGCCGGCCTGATGTCCGTCCCACCTCGCACCACAGGCCTGGGCGACGTCCTCGATAACCTTAAGCCCGTGCTCTTTGGCAACACGGCCAATTTCTGTCATTTGCGCCACATTTCCATAAAGGTGTACGGGAAGGACGGCCTTTGTTTTCGATGATATCAGCGGTAAGATATGGTCAGGATCCATTAGCCAAGTATCTTCTGCGATTTCGCAAAAAACCGGGACCGCCCCGATACTGCAAATGGCTGTTATTGTTGGGATGGCTGTGTTAGCGACTGTTATTACCTCGTCTCCCGGGCCAATCCCAGCGGCCCTCAGCGCCAGCACCAGGGCGTCGGTACCGGAATTGCACCCGACCACATATCCCTCTTGCTCTCTGACCAGGTAAGCTTTGAATTCCCGCTCGAAATTTTCGCATCTCTTTCCCAGTATGTACCAGCCGGACTCTGACGCTTCTCTCATGGCAGTGTCAATGTCTTTTTGGAGCTCGTAATATTGGACTGATAAATCCAGGAACGGAACTTTCAAGATGCTTTCCCGATATAATGCTGTTCATGGGAATTGTAGTAATCCAGTGTTCTTTTCAGGCCTTCCCTCAGGCTGACCTTGGGAGCCCAGCCCGTGACTTCTTTGAATAGATCCGAAGTCCCGAAAAAATTACCGATATCTATTTTCTTTCGGTCTTCGGGAAACGGGACTTCCTCCGTGCGGCCCTTTTTATTTATGCTGATCATCAACCGGGCCAGGTCGGCAAGGCTTGACTTCTCCCCGCTGAGATTAAACACTTTCCCGTAACAATTAGTATCAACAGCGCATAACAGCAGAGCGTCCACCACATCATCCACATAACAGAAGTCCCGAATCTGTCCTCCGCCCCCGAATAATTCAATGGTTTCACCCAGTACACATCTGTTGATAAACCAGCCGATGAAGCCCTGCCGGGAATTTTGAATCAACTGCCTTGGTCCGTAGGTATTAGTCAATCTCAGAGCCGAAACTGACAGACCGTGGACCCGGTTATAGAGCAGATGGTACTGCTCCCCCGCCAATTTGTTGATTCCATTCACATCCGGCGGATTGAGAGGGTGCCGCTCATCCACCGGCACATACTGGGGTGAACCGTAAAACTGGCGGGTGCTGGAATACACAATCACGGCCCCGGGATTATTTTTCCGGCAGACTTCCAGCAAAGAGGCCTGGGCCCTGACGTTTATATCCAGATCAACCAGGGGCTCCTGCATGCTGTCC
>JBHPJW010000060.1:0-13833 GCA_042567505.1 Fibrobacterota bacterium | reverse complement strand
TGACTCTGGAGCCTCCCGCGCCCGTAACCGATAAAGATGTGGATCAACAGGTTGACATGTATTGCCAGGGCATGGCTAAGGACGAAAAAATCGAGGGCCCGGGAAAAGACGGAAATATCGTGGTTGGGGAGTACCTGCAAATTCTCATAGACGAAAAGGAGAAAGACCTGGAAAACCAGAAGAATTTCCGCATTGAAATCGGGGCTGATAAGATCAAGGAGTTCAACCGTGCCTTTAAGGGCAGTCAGGCTGGGGAAGAAAAAGAAATAAAGGTCAAGTATCCAAAGGATTATGACATCCCTGAACTGGCGGGGAAGACAGGCTTGTACAAGATTAAGGTCCTGGAGATCCGTGAGCGCAACGTACCCAAGGCAGATGACGACCTGGCCAGGAAATTTGGACTGAGGGATTTGGCGGACCTCAGGGGCAAAATTAAAAAAGACATGGAACAGCGGAATTCCAGCCAGAACCGGGGCAAAGCGGAAAAAGAGGCTGTGCGGAAGCTAATCGAGGCCCATCCGTTTGATGTGCCAAAAGCCAAAGTAAAGATGTTTCTGGAGTATATGAGTCAGCAAACCGGCCGAAAGCCCGAGGAGTACACAAAACCTGAACAGGAGGAACGGAAAAAAGAGGCGGTTTTCAATTTAAAACAGCATCGCATAATAGATCAGATATCAAAAAAAGAAAAGATCAAGGCCACCCAGGCGGAGGTCGACGCCAGGATTACGGAACTGGCGGAACAGTACGGCATGGCATTTGAGGATATAAAAGCCAAACTCAGGCAGACCGGAAAAACAAATGATATCAGGGATGAGATTAAGACTCGCAAAACATTTGATTTCCTCCTGGGTATTTCATCCTGATTAATGATTGTCTTAAATCATCGCTTTTATGTATTTTGTGGATGTGTTTAGAGGAAAAGCCTTTAAGGAAGTATGGAGTACTGGAGTTTTAGCAATTGTGCGTTTTAGATTGCGAGTTATGAATTATTTGGAGCAAAATGGAGGAATTCAAGTAATAAGGAGGTTTGGGGAGAGAGGTCTCAGGTAACAAGGACGACGACGCCTGTCCGGCGTAGCCTATGCAAAGCCGGAAGAAAGATTAAGAATTCTGACTCATTACTAAGTCCTCAATCCGCTATCCTCATAAAGACAACACTCCAGTACTCCAAGAAATTCAGGCCTAGAAAAGAAGAGGACGTATGTACATACCAACAGTAATAGAAACCACAGGGAGAGGCGAAAGGGTTTATGATATTTATTCCCGGTTACTAAGAGAGAGAATCATTTTTGTCGGGTATGAGGTGAATGACGTGGTGGCGAATTCCATCATCGCCCAGATGGTATTTCTCGAGCACGATGATCCGGACAAGGACCTCATTTTATATATCAATTCTCCCGGAGGTATTGTATCCTCAGGGTTGGCCATTTATGATACCATCAAGCATGTGAAGCCCCCGGTCCAGACTATATGTATCGGGTCAGCGGCCAGCATGGCGGCCGTCCTGCTGGCGGCCGGGACAAAGGGAAAGCGGTTTATCCTGCCTCACGGCAAGGTCATGCTCCACCAGCCGACAGGGGCGGCCGGCGGACAGTCAACGGATATTCAAATCCACGCCAAGGAGATCATGAAAACCAAGAAGGAAATGAATCGCATCATTTCTGAAAATACCAATAAGTCAATCCAGGAAATCGAGAAGCTGACGGAGCGGGATTATTACATGAGCGCGGAAGAAGCGATTGAATTCGGGATGGTAGACGAAATCCTCTATAATGAGGAAAAAAGCGGGAAGAAATAAACATGACAAAATCCGGCAAATCCTATGGCATGATTTCCTGCTCCTTTTGTGGAAAATCTGCAGACCAGGTAGAAAAGCTTATCACAGGGCCTTCGGTACACATCTGCAATGAATGCGTGTCCATGTGCAATGACATCCTCAGTGAGGAAAAACGCAAGGATTCCGGATTTCCTTCTGATTTTGAAACTTCCTTCCCATCGCCTGCGGAGATCAAGGAGTATCTGGACCAGTATGTAATAGGCCAGGACCAGGCTAAAATCAGCCTGAGTGTGGCGGTTTATAATCATTACAAGCGCATCATGTCCTGCGGTAAAACCGAGGACGTGGAAATAGAGAAGTCCAACATTCTTTTCCTGGGCCCCACCGGCACGGGAAAGACCCTGCTGGCCCAGACCATGGCCAAGTTCCTGAAGGTCCCCTTTACCATCGCTGACGCAACTGTTCTCACCGAAGCCGGGTATGTGGGTGAGGACGTGGACAACATTATTGTGCGTCTGCTTCAGGCTGCTGATTATGATGTGGAAAAAGCGCAGAAGGGAATCGTTTATATAGATGAGATAGATAAGATCGCCAGGACCAGCGCCAATCCTTCCATCACCCGCGATGTGTCCGGCGAAGGAGTGCAGCAGGGGCTCCTGAAACTGCTGGAAGGCACGGTATCTTCAATACCTCCCAAGGGAGGCAGGAAACACCCGGAACAGACCTTGATACAGGTAAATACCAAAAACGTGCTTTTTATCTGCGGAGGCGCCTTTGAGTCGTTGGATGAAATCACTGCCAGGCGCAGGGGCACCAATAAAATGGGATTCGTTCCTTCCGGCAATAAGAAAAGCAGCAAAAAGAGGCGGGATATTCTTCACTATGTGGAACCCGATGACTTGATCCAGTTCGGGTTGATTCCTGAACTCACAGGGCGGCTGCCGGTTATCACGGCGCTGGACGAATTGGACAGCAAAGCCATGTATACTATCCTTACAGAGCCCAAGAACGCGCTGCTCAAACAATACACCAAACTGTTCGAGATGGACAATGTGCAATTGAAATTTCAGCCCGAAGCCCTTGACGCGGTGGTTGAAAAGGCCATTTCCAGAAAGACCGGGGCCAGGGGATTGAGGGCCATCATGGAAAACGTCCTGATATCGATTATGTTCGATCTTCCTTCACGCAAAGACATCTCCGAGTGCGTTATCACCAAAGAAGTGGTAAATAAAGGAAAAGACCCTCTTTATTTACTCAAGAAACGCGCCAAGTCCGCTTAATCGGATTATTGGACGCGAGCCTTCGCATTGCATTTAATAGAAACAACGAAATGCACCAAAGGCACTAAAGAATTAACATTTCGCTTTTTTCGTGCATTTAGTTGAAAAAAATGATAACAAACCGTTGCTCCTCAGCGATTTACGGCTGAATAGATGACAGATGACTGAGGACAGATAAGGCAATTTTTAACAATCGAAAACAATCAAACAATCAAATCCGTCGTAGGCGGAAACCGTAGAAGTGGAGGACAGTAGGCAGGGATCAGAATGCAGTTTTTCAAGAGTTTATTTAGTGGCGTTGCTTTCTGACTCCTGACCACTATTAAAAAACTCCTGATTCCTTACCCCTTACCTTTGGCTCCTGATTTCTATCTTTTATACCCATGCCGTCATCAATCCGGGATAATTACAGTCTTCTGAAAGCCAGAATCGCTGATGTGTGCGGTAGATGTGGCCGGGACCCTGAGGAGATCAGGATAATCTGGGTCTCCAAGACGCAACCCAAAGAGAAGATCCTGGAGGCCTTATCCGCTGGAGCTTTTGAGTTTGGGGAAAACAAGGCGCAGGAGGTCCTGGAAAAATTCCCCCTGGAAGATGCCGGCAAGGAATACCGGTTGCATTTTATCGGCAGGCTGCAATCCAACAAGGTCAGGAAGATCATTCCGGCCTGCAGTTCCATTCAATCGGTTGATTCCCTGGACCTTCTGGAAAGGATTAACAGGATATGCGGAGAGATGGGGGTAACCAGGGATATTTTTTTCCAGGTGAACACTTCTGCTGAATCCAGCAAGACGGGATTCAGCCCAGAAGGTTTTCTGGATGTGTTAGACGAGATGCCCCAATACTCCCATTTACGTTTTAAAGGATTGATGACCATAGGGCCCTTTACTTCTGATTTGAATGCGGTACGCACCGCCTTTCGGGATTTGGCAGACCTGCTCAAAAGGATTAAGAGGGACTTTTCCTCAAAAAACAGGGCTTTGCGGGAAATGAAATTATTATCCATGGGCATGAGCGATGATTTTGAAGTCGCAATTGAGGAGGGAAGTCATTATATTCGTATAGGAACAAGTTTATTCGGATCAAGGCGAGGTACATTATGATAAGAACTCTGTTAGATTGGTCGGCGAACCTTTATATCGTCATTCTCATCGGGAGGTGGGTGATAGAAACCTTTATCACCCAGTATCAGAATACCGGATGGTTTTTAAAGATAAAGGATATTACTGAGCCGGTTCTGGAGGCCATACGCAAGCTGGTTCCTCCTTACAAGGGAATTGATTTCTCCTATCTCATAGCGATCATAGGAGTTAAAGTCGTTGTCAAATTGCTGATAGCGATTTTATAGGCGTTTCCCAATTTTTATTGTTCCTTAAAAGGGAAGGTAAAATGATCACACCATTAGACATCCGAAAAATGGAATTCAACCGAAAGATGCGCGGGTATGATGCCGATGAGGTACGCGCGGCCCTGGATTCCATTGCCATGGAATTGGAAGATCAAATTAAGGAAAGTACCCGTTTAAACGAGAGACTTAAAATAGCCGAAGAACGCATAAACCACTTTAAACTCATGGAAAAAACCCTGCAGGATTCAGTGCTCACCATGCAGACCACACTGGATGAAAAAAAGAAGGGGGCGGAACAGGAAGCCAATCTGATTATTCAGGAGGCCAAAAGCCGGGCCAGCGGGGAACTGGTTGATTATACGGAAAAGATTAAAAAATTACGCACTGAAATTGAAAGCCTGGAAAACCAGAAGACCAATTATTTCATCCGTTTTAAAAATTTCTTGCATTCTCAGATGGACTGGCTGGACGCCATGGAAAAGGGCGATGGTTTTTTCAAGGACCTTGAGAAGAACGAAGGGGAATTCCGTAACGCCGCCGCTGGGGCAAGCAGGTTAAGAAAGGGAAAAAGGGAAGTTTCAGATATCGCTGACATGGGCGGATGAAGATCCAGGTCAAGGTAATACCGAGGGCCGCAAAACAAAAAGCCGAAAAACTCCCTGACGGCAGCTACAAACTATGGATTACCGCGCCCCCGGTGGATGGGAAAGCCAACCGCGCCGCTATTGAAGTACTGGCCAAATTTTTCCACCGGCCCAAAGCCAGCATTTCGATTATAAAAGGGAAGACAAGTTCGCATAAGGTTATTGAGGTCACTTGATTCAAAGTGACATTCAAAAAATTTCTAATCCAGAATTTATAATTACCTGTCTTCCTCTTCGCTTTCTTCATCCATAATCTTAATGGTGACCTGTTCAAGTGCGTTAAGGGTTTTAATCTTGATTATCCTCTGGCCGGGTTTATCCACCGGCTCCGACTCTTCCAGCGCTTTTACGGTCAGGTAGATTTTCAGGGTCTTTCCGTCTGTGCTCGGATTTCCTTTCTCCACTGTCACAGAAGGGCCGGTAATTATTTCAGCGGAAAAAAGGTTTTTCCCCGAGATAACAAAATCCTTTCTCTCATTCAGCGCAGTGGAAGAGGGGTGAATCACCCAACCCCGGAATTGCTTCACTTCCTTGAAGGTGTATTCTTTAGGGGCGTAGCAACTTATTAAGCCGCCCAAACACAGTAATATGAGGCTATATTTTATCATTGTGATAATTAATAAAAAAATACCTGAATGATCCCGCAATCACTTAGATCGAAATTATTCCTCTTAATATGCGGAGCCCTCATAATCGGCTGCTCCCGTTCCAGGGTGGTTGAGGAAACCTGGAAAAAAGGGAGTCCTAAAAAGGTGATAGTTTACCAAAGCTGGTTTTTCTCAAAGAGCAAGAAAGCAGTGCGGCAGCTTGAGTATCATTTTAATGGCAACCTTAATTTCCGGGTGGGCCTGAAGGATGGCAAGTATCATGGTTTTTCCCAGTCATGGTGGCAGAAAGGGCGGCCCAAATCCGAGGGGGATTATCACCATGGAATGCAAGAGGGAAAATGGGAATTCTATAATGAAAAAACCGGCGGGCTGGTTTCCCGGGGCCTGTTTAGCCAGGGAAAAAAGAAGGGAAAATGGATGGAATTCTGGCCCAACAAACAAGTAAGAGCTTCTGGAACATATGATCAGGGAGTAAAGACCGGATTGTGGATTAGTTGGGACAGCACCGGCAGACTGCGGGAAAAGAACTCCTGTTTTGAATCCAGTGACACCGGGTCCTATGTATCTTATCACGCTAATGATTCAATCCATACTCAATACGATTGCGAAAAAGGCCTGCCCAGGGGTGCTTATACCGTCAAATCCCCGGAAGGCAGGCTGTTGGAGGAGGGCAGCTACGATCCCGGCGGGAAAAAGAAAGGGACATGGAAGATCTGGCATTCCAATGCATCACCGGCGTCTTATAATTTTTTCAAGGACGGTTTACAGCATCACCGGAGCAGGACCTGGGACAGCCTGGGCAACCTTCTTTCTGAGGGAGATTTTAACCTGGGAACCGGGAGATTGAAGAGATATTTTCCCGGCGGCCAATTGCTGGCCAGCGAGGAGTATCAGAGGGGCCTCAAACACGGTAATCATGTTACCTACTATCATTCCGGAGCGAAAAAGAGCCACATTGTTTATAACAAGGGAACAGCCCAGACATTCAAGCGCTGGCATAACGCGTCTGGAAGCGGGACACCTGTGCTCGCACTGACCGGGATGTACAAACAGGGAAAGAGGCACGGTACCTGGAATTGGTATTCGGACAAAGGCCGGTTAGTGGAGTCGGCCGGCTATGTGGACGGCAAGCGCCACGGTCCTACCAGGTACTTTGACTCAAAGAACGGAAAGCTGTACAGGACTCAGATGTTCAAGCGCGGGGTCGAGACTAAGGCTATGTTGGCTCGGCCTTGATTGGCAAGTATATGGTATGAGGGACTATGCATCCTCATAAATAATCCCGGGTTATTACTCCAGCAGGGCCGGCAGGCTCAACACCTTATTGCCATTTTCTGTTATTGTTACAAAGTAGACTCCCCGGTTGAGGGAGGTTTCCAGAGGGATGCGCAGTAAGCCGTTGCGGGGAGTGTTCCTATACACATCAAGCACGCGTTCACCTCTGACTGAGTGCAGGGTAACCCTGACTTCATGGTACTGTTGTATCCCGGCCAGGCTGATGTTCAACTGGTCCGGTTTCAGCCTGACCGAGGGCTGCGCGCCTGTTGGAGACGGTAAGTTGAGAACCGGCAGGGTGCTGCCTGATGTTATGATCCCGACGGGTTCACCGCCGTTGCCGCAGGCCGGATTGTCGTTGGAACAGGCAGTGGCCGGAGCCAGGTGCACCTGGTATTGCCCCGGCGGCAGTCCGGGCATTGCGAATTCTGTAGAATAGGCCTTTTCCTCTTCCAGGCAGACCATCATGGTCTCCACGTAGGAATAATTCAGGTATAGGCGGTTTTCCTCCACGGTGACGGTTTTATCCAGAAACACGGAGTTGCAGGTAAAGCCGTAGGATGACAATTCCAGGGTAAAGGAGGTGTTCTCAGCAACCTGCTCCGGAGACAGCATGACCGCGGTCTGGAGGTTCAGATATTCTTCCGCAGTGAGCAGGCCCACGTACTGCGGGGCGGGCATGTAAAACATCAGGCAGGGCGGGTCATCATACACACAGCCCGGCATGGAAGTGGCGTAGACGTTGTACTCGCCTGACGTCAGGCCTTCGATTTCAAACACCGGCCCGTTGGGTACGTATTCCATGGTGCATGCCAGGCCGGGAGGCGGCGGATCTTCCACAAAACTCAGATAAATATTATTGTCATTTATGGAATATTCAGGGTGGGAAAAAGAGGCGCAGGCGTCTCCGGTTACATAAAGACTGAGGCGAAAAGAGGTTTCTTCTATAACCGTTGCGGGTTCAAACCACCAGCCGTTGCCGGCACCCACCGTGAGGTAGCCCGCTTTCTCCGGGATGATCGCCATTCGGCAGGCAGGTACCTCCACCATGCAGGGCTGCAATTGCATAGCGTATACAGCATAACTTCCCTCGCGCAATCCCTGCATTTCATAACTGGGACCGAAAAGCGCTCCGGGTATGTACGCGCAATCCACAAAGGGGTTTTCTTCAGCCAGGAAACTCAGGTATATCGCTGTATCGCCTGCCTCCACCGACAGATAGGAAAACTCGGTGGCGCAATTAAACCTGCTGCTTAAGAGCGACAGGGTGAGGGGCTGGCCGGCCGCGGCCGTAGTGGGGCTTATGCTGAATCCGGAGCCTGCGCCTTCCACGGTAAGCATACCGGCTAACCGGGGTATAACGGCTATCTCGCATGCGGGTTCAGACACTAGGCAGGGGACAAGCTCAATGGCATACACATTATAGGTTCCCGGCTCGAGTCCTGGAACTTCAAAGTCCGGCCCGTAGGGCATGTAGATGGCCGGGCATATGGCGGCGGGATCCGCCGTGGGCAGGAAAGACAGATATATATCGTTTCTGCTTACCTCCACCGAGAGGTGGGAATAGGTATGGCCGCAGGTAAAATTATAACTGAGCAGGGAAAGCGCAAAGCCCTGCTCCGCCGCCACGGAAAGCGGTGAAATAATATAGTCCTGCTCTTCCGGAAGGATTACCTGGCTGGTACCGCTTTCCTTCGCGCCTACCGCGGACGGCATCAACAGGATTAAGCCCGGTATGATAAGTGTCCATGTAATAGTGTTCATTTCCCCCCCCCGTTTTTTGTACGGTTAATGTTGATAAAAATCCCACGTGTTTTGATCTGATGGGTTTGCATGTTTCTTCCCAATATGTTGATGTATTCATCATGGCCCTTAGACCCGGCAGTGCGGCCTGCTGGAAACGGAGTGATGATGGAAACCGGTGATCCCAGGCCCTCAGGCGGCAGGGCATAGGCGACGTTCACGATGGAACAGCCGCCGTATGTCCCGTCGATGGCATTGACGGAGTCTCCCCCCCGGACCCCGCCTGTTCCATCCCAGGTACCGCTTACTTCGTCATAGGTATACCAGGCATTATAGCCCAATACCGTGTCCTGGCCCGTCCAGTACTGGATACCACCGCTTGCCGCGGCCTGCAGGGCGGTTTTTATATCCATGATGTCCTCATCATCCATGTCCAGCACATTATTCTGCTTGAGCCACATCAATTCCACGTACACGGCCTCGGCAAAATCAAAGGAGGCGGGGTCCACAGACTCAGACAGGATGATGCCCATGCAGTCCAGGCGCGCGCCCGAAAGATAAGACAGTCCCATGTTGCCCGCATAGGCCATGGCATGGGGGCTGAAATGGCTGATATACCTATAGGCTACGGTATCGCCTTCTCCATCTTTCAGGAAATTGGCGCCTGCTTCTCCCAGTGATTCAAGAGCTGACCAGTTGAGGGTTTCGTCGCCGGTGAATGCCACGCCCTCTATGTTGGGGGGCGGCAGGCAGGCCCAGGAAAAGGCTGGTAAACAGCACAATATCAACATCATTGACGTTTGCTTATTCATGGGTTTCTCCTGAGGAAATGTTCATATATTATCACGATCATATTGAAGGCAAGGGATTTTTTTTTCCCGAGTTTCATCCTCAATTTCATCTTTGATTTCTTCGTATACCAAATCACAATCCCTGACCCGGTACCAGGCATTCGTCGGCCAGACCGGCTTGAGAATGCCTGACCCGGCAATAACATCCTGCCTTTGTCCGGTCATAAGCAAGGACACAATGTCCCGCCTGGACAATCCGGAAAAAGCATGTCTATTTATCATGGCAGCTCCTGGATAATGACTGCTACGGCGTCTGCGGTGACGGTATAAGTTTTTCCGTCCAGCTGAAACTGTCCAGTCACACCTTTATCGGCCTCGACGGTACCGGTGAAGAGCAAAACGCTGCCCAGGGGGCCGAGTACTTCTGCTGTGAAGCTGAAAACCCTTTCTCCTACCGATGTGCTTACCGGAATGTCCGGGATCGCGGTGATGTGGATTTGAGTGAAATCCGCACCGGCATATTCCAGTGTTTGATGAATTCCAGCCAGGGAAAGTGACCCTATGCCGTCTTCACCGGTGAGGATATACCTGGACTCTGTCCGGTGGAGAGAGTCGGCTGGATCAAGACTGTTTTCATACACCAGCAGAGTATCGGATTCCGGGGAGGTCAGGGAAATCAGCCTTGCAGTGCGGAAGGCGGCGCCCTCAATGCTGTCGCGCCTGTCCAGGGAAATAATATGATTGTCTCCGGTGCCGGTGAAACTGAGGTCCGCGCCGGCGTTGAATTCAGAGACCAGGCTGGACCGGATGCCGTTTCCCTGCATCCGGACTTCGAGCAGTACGGCCGGCAGGGCATCGGCGGCGGCGGTGTAGATTATCCCGTCCCCGTCGCTGTCTGTATAGGTTGCGAAACCTTGTGCTCCGTCACCGGCGGAGACCGTCTTGGAAACGGAAAAGGTCTCAAGCAGAAGTCCCCTGTTCACCTCCACGTTCCGGGCGGTTACCGGCTCACCTCCCGGCGCCGCAGTGGAAAAAGCGAGGGTGACTGAATCGTTTTCAGGAAAATAAGTCATTGAATCATATTCAGGCGCAGGCCCCAGCAGGACCAATTGCCTGTCGTTGGGCACTGTATTTACCAGATTGACGTTTTCCCTGGTACAGTCATATACCGTATCCCGGGTAAAGATGGTGTCTATGGTAATCTGTTCTCTCTGCACCACCACAGAATCGGAAACCAGGATGGTGTCCCAGACCCAGGAGGAGTTCACGGTGACCAGGGTGTCCCCCTCAATGATGGAAGTGACGGTGTCTGCCTGCAGCCTTTTTTCCACCAGGGTATCGGTGATATGCAGGGTATCGGGAACAAGCGAAGTATCCGTAATAATCGAAGTATCAATCACCTGCACAGCACAGGAGTCAATGGGGACGGTCTGGGCTCTTTTTGCCAGCGTAAACGGTTGGCTGTTATCCGCCGGGTCCAGCAGGGGTTCATCCAGGTAACGACCAATTCGCCAGGCGCTGTCATCACCGGCGATTTTCATAAGGGCTCGGGCACAGGCCTGGATTTCCGGATTGCCCACTTCCGTTCCGCTGGCCGAGGGTCCAAGGGAATCAGAACATCCTGAAAAGAACAGTGCCGAAGCGAAAGACAGACAGGCAATTGATATCTTATGAGGGAGGCTCATGTTTCATCCTCCTTTTCGTGGTCAGCCGAAAGCGGAAAGACCTGGAAATTAACCTGCATCACCCTTCCTTTCTGCTTGTCTTCCTCTGCCAGCACAAACAATTCTTTGCGGAGTTCCTTTATCTTGTCGACCACGATTTTTACAGACTCTTCAGACAGACTGAGGGTCTGGGAGGTTATGTTCCTTTCTGAGGCAGGGAACCGTTCAATGGCCTGGGAGGCCAGGGAGAGCATCTCCCGGTGATAATTGGAAACCGCTACCGAACGGATTTGCGGCCCGGTGGTGATATTGGCGATCTTCATGATCCAGGTCCCGTCCCGGTTTTTTTCGATGTATCCCAGTTCGGTGAGCAATTTAACCGAGCTCTCGGCTTCTTCCGCGGAGATGGCCGGGATCACGCATTTTCCCAGGTGCCGGAAATCTGCTTTAAAATCCTGTGCGCATACAAGCTCCCTGATCACCGGGTGATACCATTTGGAAAAGTATTTCAACTCATCCTTTTCTACGTTATGAGGATCGTCCTGTTTGCGGTGCCTCATCACTCCCTTTAGGTAATGGTTCTTTTCATCCAGAGTCTTGCTCTGGTTAAAAAACACCAGGTTTTCGAAGTACTCCGCTTCTTTTTTCCTGAGTTTAAGCCCCTTGCAGACTTTAAAGAGGCTGTCTTTGGTGAGGTTGCGTTGTTTTTCCATCACCAGTTTGAGGAAATTAGGTGATTTGAATCCCGCTTTTTCCGAAAAGAGACGGTAGGAATAAAAGGAGTGTTTCTGCTTTTTCTCCATGAAAAAGTCACGCAGGAATTCACGGTAATTCAAGTATTCAAAAATGGATTTCATCTTTTATTAATATACTGTGGAAAATGGTGAAAAGCAATGGTGAATGATAATTTAATGTATTCAAAAGAAGACACAAATTAAATATATATATCCATAACCTATTGATAAAAAAGGCTAAAAAGTATTCTTTAAAATAGATAAAAAATAGATTTGGAAATAAAGTGTTTAAAAGCAGGAAAGGCCTTTTGAGGAAAAGGGCCGGTCATTTAATCGTAAAAACGCCTGTTTGGCAATTACCGAAGGGCGAAAACCCGCATCTGATCGCCGAGGCCGGCTTTTGAAAGCGTTTTAAAGAAATGCCATGATATCCTGTCAATGGTCTTATTCAGCCTTTTCAGAGGATCGGGAGCGGCACGTCTGTATTGTTCTGTTTCTGACCGGAGGGCGAAGGACTGCAGCCACTGTTCCCGGGTTCTTGCGCAGGGATCCACCTGGTTATGGCGGTTGTTCTTTTCCGTAAGCCTGGACCGCCCATCAGTTATTATTTTAAACCGCTTGAATCCGGCACGGGTAAGTGAATGCTTCATGGCCGTCGGGGTAAAGAGGCATGGATGCTGGGTGGGGATGTGATAATACCAGCGCAATCCCAAAAGCCGCCTGAAAATGCTGTTGTAATTTGGAGTGGACAAAACAAGCTGTCCTCCCGGCTCCAGATGATTAAAACACCACTGGAGCAATTCACGGGGTCTGGACACATGCTCAATTACTTCCCAGAGGGAGATGACAGAGAATGTTTTTTCAAAATCACCGGCGAACACATCCCTGTTCACAACATCAATGCCCAGGTTACGCGCCGCCCAGCCTGATTGTTTTTCAGAGAGCTCAAGACCTTCCACCGTCAGGAACTCCTCGCCGGCTTTTTTTAAAAAATGACCCCATCCACACCCTATGTCGATCAATGTCAGCCCGGGGATTTTGTCGGCAAAGAACATTTCTCTTTTCATGGTGTCATAACGCGCAGACATGTACTTCTCCAGCTGGTCATTCAGTTCAGCACTGAGGCTCCCTGTATTTTCCAGATAAAGTCGGTGCATGATCGCGGGGGATAATCTCGGGGAAAGGAACACCAGGCCGCAATCAAGGCATTGGTTGGCCCCGGCGGGGCGGACAGGAGGAAGGTTTATAAAGTTTCCTGAACCGCAACCCGGGCAGTGGGAAACGGACTCCAGGAACGCAGAGGATTCTTCCGGAAGAAACTTGTCCCAGTGTTTGTAATATTCATTCATTCAAAGCGTGCAGATGGGTGTTAGAAAAAAGAATCTGCCTCAAATTATACTCAAACTGAAGCTTTGTCGCACTTTTTCAGGTTTTTTTATGGTTTTATGGATTTTTTCTCTCTACAATATGTTTGTAATAGTGTTGGTTATTTGGCATTTTATAAGGGATGATAACTTTGGCCGGCTTGAATTACTGGAGAATTGGGCGCCGTCTTCCCTCATTTCTCAATCCTCAATCATAGTAATCTTCATATCCCACTCCCGGCAACCATGATTTCTGAAGCAATCCGCAAATGAAAGACAGTCTAGGCCTCATCGGAAAAAAGTTCGGCAAGTGCGTGATTGAAAAACCGCTTGCCAAAGGCGGATTCGGTTATTCTTACCTGGGGTATGACGCCGAATTTGACAGGCGGCGTGTTATCAAGGTCGCCCGTATTCCCATGGGGGCGGATGGCGACGAAGAGCTGGTACTGGATAATTTCAAGCGGGAGGGGATTGTATTATCCCGGTTGAACCATCCTCAAATTGTGAAAATAATGGAACAGGGCGAGGAGTACAGTTACCGGTACATGATAATCGAGTATATATCCGGTTTTGACCTCAAGCAGGTGATAAAAATACTGACCAAA
>JBHPJW010000006.1:0-74892 GCA_042567505.1 Fibrobacterota bacterium | reverse complement strand
GCAGGCAAAACGACCCTGGCGGAAAGGCTGCTCTACTTCAGCCGCACCATTCCTGAAATGGGGGAAGTGGAGGATGGAATGGCCACCATGGATTATCTGCAAGAGGAACAAAAGCGGGGTATTACTATTGAGGCGGGTATTGCCTCCTATAAATGGAAGAACTGCCGCATAACTTTTATTGACGCTCCGGGACATGTTGATTTCGGCAGCGAGGTGGATTTTTCCCTGACCGGCTGTGAGGGGGCCCTTCTGATAATATCAGGAAAGAGAGGACTGGAGTCCCAAACCCTTGATGCATGGAATAAGATAGGGAAGGCTGGCATTAATCCCATAATTTTTATAAACAAAATGGACCTTCCAGGACTGGATTATGCCCATGTCCTGGAAGACATAAAAACAAAATTATGCATTAAACCCTTTGTGCTTACTTTGCCGGTCTATGCAAGGGACTCCCTGGTTGGAGTTGTAGATGTTCTCAACAAACTGGCCCTGTCTCATAAAAGTGGAAATCCGCGATATTTATTAAAAAATGAGATTCCCGAGAAACTAAAAAACTCTTTTGAACAGAGCTGGTCCGACTTAATTGACGTGGCTACTGAGCAGGACCCTGACCTCACTTCTGATTACCTTTCGGGCAAAGAATTGAGCAAAAAAAGGCTGGTGGAGGGTATGGCAAAAACCCTGCCGAGTGGAAAATACCTGCCGGTTTATATTGGATCTGCCCTTACAAACATAGGAATCCGTCAATTGATGAACGGGATTAATTTCCTGGTCCCGGCTCCAAATCCCAGGGACAAGACCGGAATTCTCGCCAGAGTACTAAAAACCGGAAGGTATAGTAATTACGGAAAAGTCCATATCCTGAAACTGCAATCTCCTTTGGATAAAGGAAACAGGCTGATTAAAGAAATTTTCAAAATCCAGGCGAATATCCTTCATCCCTCGGATAGGGGAAAACCGGGAACTATCGCCGCTGTTAAATTCAAACCGGAATTTGAGCATTTAAAACCGGGGAGCTGGATTGTAGCAGGCGAAAAAATTGAGGTAAAACCAACTGAAGACAACATCTACAACCCCCTGTTACAAACCAGAATTGAGACTGTGAACGCAGGAGATTACCAGAAAGTTAACGCGATAGCCAGGAAACTGGCGGAATCTGATCCCTCTGTTAACCTCTCAATCGTCCAGGAAGCCGGAAATTGGCTGCTTTCCACCGTAGGAGAAGTTCAGCTCGAGGTGTTCTGTGAAAGGCTGATAAAAGAGAGCGGATGCGAAATAAATATTGGCCCTCCCCGGATTAAATTCCTGGAAACCTTGAGACAACCACTTAAAAACCTAAAAAATGAAGCCGAAAGTGGAAACGCCCGGATTGAAGTGGAACTCGATTTGATACCTTCAGCAGATGGCAAAGCCAATGAAATTGAAAATAATTCCGGATTTGCCTCAAGCGCGTGCCAGCAGATTTTCAAATCTGTTCTCAATCAGATATGCGAACAGGGCGTGGCAGGATATGGCGCTCTCACTGGACTGCGGATTGTAGTCAAATCAATAAATGCCACCCCCCAGAATCTTCCTCCGCCGCTACTCTATAAATGCCTTATGGACTGCCTGAGCTTGAATCTTAAGGAAGAATCTATTGAGATCCTGGAACCGGTTATGAAATTACAAGTGACTTTTCCCAGCGAATACTGCGGATCCATACTGGCTGACCTTTCTGCAAGGGGAGGTAGTGTGGAAAGAATGGAATCCAGAGGAAAAAATACCACCATTTTATTGCGAATTCCCTTGCAAAGAATATTTGGTTATGCTAACTTGTTGCGCTCTCTGTCAAAAGGACAGGGGACTTATTTTCTGTCTTATGACGGGCACGAAAAAATGAGTTTGTGAATTGTCATAAGGGGTTATGGTAGAGACAGAGCCGAGAAGTCTGTTATCGTCTGCGTCACTCAAAACCAGCCATAACCGGAAATAGTTTTATCCTGCATAGAAAGCGAGAACAGGCCGCCATGATGTATATGCAGACAGGTGATTAAAAATGGAATGGTATTAAAATAAATGGCCAGTGAAAAAATAAGAATAAGGTTGAAATCGTTTGATCACCGCATGATTGATAAATCATCTGCGGATATTGTGCATACAGCTAAAAATTCTGGAGCGAAAGTAGTAGGTCCTATCCCCCTGCCCACCAAAAAGGCGATTTATACCGTGAACCGTTCTCCCCATGTCAACAAAAAATCACGCGAGCAATTTGAATCAAGAACGCATAAAAGGCTGATCGATATTGTTGATTCCACTCCTCAGACCATTGATTCTCTGATGAAACTGGAATTACCAGCCGGTGTGGAAGTGGAAATTAAGGTTTAACATGAACGGTTTGCCTGGAATAAAGTTGGGGATGACCCATCTGTTCGGAGAAGACGGGGTGGTTGTTCCGGTTACTGTTTTAAAGGCTGAACCCGCTACAGTTGTGGCGGTACGTACCCAAGCAACAAATGGATATGATGCGGTCCAGCTCGGTTCTGGAGACTGTGGGGAAAAACATTTATCCAAGCCTGTGGCCGGATATCTCCGAAAAGCAAAAATCAGCCCAAAAAAGCGTTTAGTGGAATTTAAAAACCGGGAAAATGATATACCGGAGATTGGAAGCACGGTTGATTTATCCATATTCGAGGGCATCGAAAAAGTCAATGTAGTCGGAATCTCCAAAGGAAAAGGCTTTGCGGGTACTATTAAACGGTATGGATTCACCCGGGGACCGGAATCCCACGGATCCCATAACATAAGGGCCCCCGGTGCTATCGGGGCCTGCGCCTATCCGGCCCGGGTATTCCCCGGTCAGAAACTGCCAGGACAATACGGCAACAAGCGCCATACTGCCAGGAATCTGAAGGTCGTCAAATACGATTTAGAGAAACATTTACTGTTTGTGAAAGGGGCGGTTCCCGGACCAATCAACGGTACCGTCATTATTAATAAGGTCTGAAATGGCAAAAGCTAAACTATACTCTGGTGACGGAACCTATAAATCAGATATTGACCTGCCTGACAGCTATTTCAATCAACCCGTTAGTGAAACGAGCATCCATTCGTACATAACCATTTATTCCGGGAATCAAAGGCAGGGAACCAGTAAGACCAAGAGCCGAAGCGAAGTTAGCGGAAGCGGGAAAAAGCCCTGGAAGCAGAAAGGAACCGGCCGTGCCCGTTCCGGAACAAATTCCTCACCGATATGGGTAAGAGGAGGCAAGGCGCATGGTGTAACACCGCGCAGCTATGCCCGCAAATTAAATAGAAAATTAAAGCAGCAGGCTCTGAGATCAGCTCTTTCTATAAAGGCATCCCAGAACCTCGTGCATGTATTTGAAAGTCTTCAGATTCCAGAACCAAAAACCCGAAATCTGGCGGGCATTATGGATAAGGCAAGCATTTCAACCAGAAAAACCCGGATTTTTGTTTCTGAACCCGATCCGAACCTTTTCCTGGCCGCACGGAATATTCCCTCCTTGCAGGTGTGTAGAATCCAGGATATCAATGCATATGAAATTATGAATTCAGATAATCTCATTCTTACTGAATCATCCCTTTCTTCACTGACTGCTGAAAAAGAACTTGCTAATGAAAGCGTTTAAAGACATCCTCTCCGAACCTCTGTTAACAGAAAAGAGTTCTGATCTGCGGTTTGATAAAAACCAGTACGTTTTCAGGGTGCGTTTAGACGCCAATAAAATAGAAATCAAGAAAGCGGTGGAAACGCGCTTTAATGTGATAGTGGATAATGTCACCACTCAAATCGTCCAGGGAAAGAAAAAAAATACCAGGGGCATCATTGGAAAGAAATCTACCTGGAAAAAGGCTTTTGTCAGGGTGAGGGCGGGAGACAAAATTCCAGAATTTGAAGGAGCCTAGCAGATACCAATGAAAACTTACAGGCCACTGACACCGGTACTGAGATTCAAGCAGACTTCTGACTTTCCGGAAGTTACTTCTTCAAACCCGTATAAACCTTTATGCTCCGGTAAAAAGAAAATATCCGGTAGAAACAACCGCGGAGTCATTACCATTCGCAGAAGGGGCGGAGGTCATAAAAAACTTTTCCGCTTGATTGATTTCAGGAGGGCGCGGCAGGATCTGCCTGCAAGAGTTGAGACTATTGAATATGATCCGAATCGTTCGGCAAATATTTCTCTGATAAAATATTCCGACGGGCAGAGAAAATACATTCTTGCTTCTGAACGCCTGAAAATCGGTCAGAAAGTTTTACGTGGAGAAAGGGTTCCCCTTGAACCTGGAAACGTGATGACTCTGGCCCTGATTCCCGTTAATACTCCCATTCATAATGTGGAAATCAAAGCGGGTAAGGGAGGGCAAATTGCCCGTGCCGCAGGGGCCAAATCCGAAATTGTTGGGAAAGACGGAAATTATGCCCAGGTCAAACTGCCATCTGGGGAAATTCGCATGATCCATCTCAGTTGTTCAGCTACCATAGGCCGGGTAGGCAATGTGGATCACAATAAAGTAGTTAGCGGTTCGGCAGGGAGGTCACGCTGGCTGGGCAAAAGGCCCAAAGTAAGGGGTGTTGCCATGAATCCTGTCGATCATCCGATGGGAGGCGGGGAAGGACGGTCCTCAGGCGGGGGACACCCTGTTTCACCCTGGGGTAACAAAGCCAAAGGCAAAAAAACCCGGAAGAATAAACCCAGCAACAAATTTATCGTAAGCCGCAGAAACAAAAAACGAGGGAAATAAATGGCACGATCTTTAAAAAAAGGGGCTTTTGTTGATTCTCACCTGCTCAAGAAGGTGGAAGCCATGAACAGTTCGATTAAAAAAACAGCTATTAAAACCTGGAGCAGAAGATCAACCGTTACTCCCGATTTTGTCGGCAACACCATAGCCATTCATAACGGCAAAACCTTCATACCCGTATACATTAGTGAAAATATGGTAGGGCACAAACTTGGAGAATTCTCTATAACCAGAACATTCCGAGGACACACTAATAAAGAAAAGGCCAAGGAAAAGTAGCATGGAATCAATGGCAAAAGGAAAATACCTTCGCTGCTCAGCGCGTCGAGTGAGAAGAGTAGCCGATATGATCCGCAATAATTCCGTGGAATCGGCCCTGGCTACCCTGTTCTCCCTTGGAAAGACCCAGAAGAGCGCCATGATAATGGACAAGGTGCTAAAAGCAGCCGTAGCCAATCTGAAGGAAAAAAACCCTACCGAACAAATTGATACGGATTCACTGAAGGTGAGTTCAATTATCGTGGACGCCGGTCCGCATATTAAGCGAATTAAAGCCCGTGCCCAGGGCCGGGCCTTCAGGATCAATAAGAAAATGTGTCACTTAACTCTATCGGTCACCGATTAGAATAGCATAGGAGGAGAATTTGGGTCAAAAAACCCATCCACTCGGTTTCAGACTCGGCACCATCCGCACTTGGAATTCTATATGGTTCGCGGAAAAAAACTTCGCGGACTTGCTTTATGAGGATATGGTATTGAGACGGTATTTAAAGAAACGGCTTGAGCACGCCAGTCTTTCCAACGTGGGAATCGAACGAACACCAAAAAAAGTAACGATTAACATCTTTACAGCCCGGCCAGGAATTGTCATTGGAAAAAGAGGCGAAGAGGTGGAAAACCTCAAGGGAGAGCTTCAGCACTTGACGGGAAAAGAAATATATATCAATATACGGGAAATCAAGCGGCCGGAAGTTGACGCTCAGCTGGTCGGAGATAATATCGCCAGACAATTAGAAAAGCGCATAGCTTTTAGAAGGGCAATGAAAAAGGCCGTCTCCAGCGCCATCAGACTTGGGGCGGAAGGAATTAAGGTACAGTTGAGCGGAAGGCTTGGGGGGGCAGAAATAGCCCGTACCGAAGAATATCACGAAGGGCGGCTTCCCCTGCATACCCTCAGGGCGGATATCAATTTTGCCATGTCCCGCGCGGAAACCACTTACGGCACTATTGGAGTAAAGGTCTGGATTTTTAAGGGAGAAATCATTAAAAAAGACGCATTGGCAGTCAAAGATGAATCTTTTGAAAGGACCCAGTAATCATGGCGGCACCGAAAAGAGTCAAGCACCGGAAAGTCCAGAGGGGAAAAATGAAGGGCATGGCCGTCAGGGGAACCAGCGTTGACTTTGGTGATTATGGGATAAAAGCCATGGAATCGGCCTGGATAACAGAGAGACAGATAGAAGCCGCCCGTGTAGCGATGACCAGGAAAATCAAAAGAGGCGGAAAAGTATGGATTCGAATCTTCCCGGATAAGCCGTACACTAAAAAACCGGCTGAAACAAGAATGGGTTCCGGCAAAGGCAATCCCGAAGGATGGGTGGCCGTCGTTAGGGCGGGGAGAGTAATGTTTGAAATGAGCGGAGTAGAAAGAGAACAGGCCATTGAAGCCATGAAAATAGCCGCTCAAAAATTACCCGTTAAAACAAAGATTGCCGAGGTAATTGACTAATGGCAAAAATAGCTGAATATAGGGGAATGGACGATAACGGCTTGAAGAATAAGCTCACTGAATTGGAGGCGGAGTATTTTGATTTAAAATTTCAGGCGGCCCTGTCCAAACTGGAGAACGTCTGTCTCATTAAACATAAGCGCCGGGACATAGCCAGAATAAAAACCATTATTAAGGAAAGGGTTCAGGAAAAGGTTAAATAATGGCAGAAGAAGCTTTACAGAAAAAACCGGTTAAACGAAGTTCCAAAAGAAAAGTGCGGAGCGGAGTGGTCTTCAATGACAAAATGGATAAGTCAATCACTATTGTCATCAAGAAGAAGAAATCAGATCCACTCTATGGGAAAACCACCGCCTTTTCAAAAAAATTGACCGCCCATGACGAAAAAAATGAAGCCAGGAAAGGGGATTTTGTGGAAGTAATGGAAACCCGTCCCCTCAGCAAATCTAAAAGGTGGCGGCTTATCAATATTTTAACCAGGAAGAAATAACACGGGAATAGTGCGACTTAATCGGAACGAATGGCATTTGGAGATAGTAAAAAAAGATGATTCAGACACAAACTAGATTAACGGTGGCAGACAATTCCGGCGCCAAGGAAGTGATGTGTATCAAAGTCCTGGGAGGTTCAAGGAAAAGGTACGCATCCATTGGTGATATTATCGTAGTGTCTGTGAAGAGCGCCATACCCGGCAGTAATGTAAAGAAAAAAACTGTTCTTAAAGCTGTGGTGGTCCGCACAAAAAAAGCCATTAAAAGGAAAGACGGTTCTGCAATCCGGTTCGGCGATAATGCTGTGGTACTTATAAATGATGCAGGGGAACCAAGGGGAACCAGGATATTCGGTCCTGTGGCCCGGGAGTTGAGAGATAAAAAATTTATGAAAATAATTTCCCTGGCCCTGGAGGTTTTATAAATGAGCATCAAGTTTAAGAAAGAAGACCTAGTCAAGGTAATATCAGGAAAATCCAAAGGCGCACAGGGAAAAATCATCCGGGTTTTGCGAGATAAGAATGCGGTGCTGGTCGAAGGTCTGAACCGTGCTAAAAAACATGAAAAACCGAATAGGAAAAACGAACAGGGAGGGATTGTAGAGCGGGAAATGCCCATTCATATTTCCAATATCATGTTGATAAATACAAAATCAAATCAGCCGGTAAAAGTGGCGCGCAAAAAGAACGACAAGGGGAAAAGAGTAAGGGTTGAGAAAAAAAACCCGGGAAATATACTGGACTAGGAGATCGGCAACTTGCAGACATCAACAATCAACTTAAAAGAAAAATACACCCGTGAGGTCATACCAATTCTCAGGGAAAAATTGGAGTCTAAAAACGTCATGCAGATTCCCCACCTGGAAAAAATTGTCCTGAACATGGGGATTGGAGAAGCTACCCAGAACTCAAAAATAATAGACGAAGCCGTTAACACTCTGACCGTTATCTCCGGCCAGAAAGCGGTTCCTACCGTTGCGAAAAAGGCTATTTCAAATTTTAAATTGAGAGCCGGAGTGGCCATCGGAGCGAAAACCACCTTGCATGGCGATTTGATGTGGGATTTTCTTGGACGGCTGATTCATTTCGCTCTACCCAGAGTAAAAGACTTCAAAGGTATTTCCAATAAGGGCTTTGACGGTCATGGTAACTATACTCTGGGAATTAAAGAACAGATAATTTTCTTAGAAGTAGATTACGATAAAATTTCCAAATCAATGGGCATGGACATAAGTTTTGTGACTTCGACTTCAGACGACAACAGTTCCCGGGAACTGTTACTCGCTTTGGGGATGCCCTTCAGGAAAAAAACCAGTGGATAAAGCGGTACCCTATGGCAAAGAGATCTTTAATTGAAAAACACCGGCGGACCCCGAAATATACGGTCAGGGGTTATAACAGATGCAGGCGCTGCGCAAGGCCCCGTGCCTATATCAGGAAATTTGGCCTTTGCAGGATCTGTTTTAGAGAACTTGCTTTAGCCGGCGATATTCCCGGTATAACCAAAGCAAGCTGGTAAGAGGAAAGGAACACCTAAACATGGACCACAGGCTATGAATACAGACCCGATTGCTGATTTACTGACCAGAATGAGAAATGCCATCATGGTGAGGAAGCAAACCGTTGAAGCTCCTTCTTCCAAATTAAAACGGGAACTGTTGAAGATCATGGTAAAAGAAGGTTTCATTGAAAAATTTGTAGTGGTTGATGACGGAAAACAGGGCCTCATGAAAATCAAACTCAAATATAAGGGTCCTATTTCCGCTATACAGGGTATGCAGAAAGTAAGCACTCCGGGACGCAGAAAGTATGCCAGTTATGACAAACTGCCCCGGGTGTTGAATGGACTGGGTATGTCCATTGTTTCCACCTCAATGGGGCTATTGACAGACAAACAGGCCAGGAGAGAAAAAGCAGGCGGAGAAATTCTGTGTAAGGTTTGGTGAGGATTTATGTCTAGAATAGGTAAAGCAGAATTGGAATTACCGGACTCAGTAAAGGTTTCGGTCAAAGGGCAGGTGCTATCAGCCGAAGGGCCTAACGGGAAACTTTCGCACCAAGTCCATGATAAGATATCCTTTCAAATAACCGACAAAAAGATGACTTTCACACGCCACGGGGAAACTAAAGAAGAAAAAGCTCTTCATGGAACCAACCGTGCCATTGTAGCCAATATACTCAAAGGAGTCTCGGAGGGTTTCCGCAAACAATTGGAGATTGTGGGCGTAGGTTACCGGGCCGAACAGAAGGGCAAGGGAATTAACCTGTTACTTGGTTACTCTCACCCTATTGCTTATGAACCGCCCGAAGGCATTACCTTAAAAGTAGAGGGCAACAACAAGATAGCTGTTTCTGGACCTGACAAGCAAAAGGTTGGACAGGTTGCCGCTGTCATCCGGGGTTTCAGAAAACCTGAACCCTATAAGGGAAAAGGTATACGGTATAGCGATGAATATGTAAGGAGAAAAGAAGTTAAGAAATCCTAGGAGATAACGAGATCCAATCAAAGAACAAAAAAGGACATGATTAATTAATAGGAGCATTAATGCCGGATATCGCTAAAGTACGCTTGAAAATAAGAAAATCAAGGCATAGAAGAGTCCGCAAGTCTCTTTCTGGAAACGGAGAGCGGCCCCGGCTGTGTGTACGCAGGAGCCTAAACCATATATACGCACAGATGGTTGATGATATATCCGGCCGATCACTGATGCAGGTGTCTTCCCAGAACAGTGAATTTAAGGAAATCGCAAAGGGTAAAACAAAAATTGAAATTTCCAGAGAAGTTGGTAAAAAAATAGGATCCATAGCCAAGGATCAGGGCATTTCCCAATGTGTTTTCGACCGGGGCGGTTATCTTTTTCACGGCAGAGTCAAGGCTCTGGCAGACTCTGCACGGGAAGCTGGTTTGAAGTTTTAAATAGAGGTTTCAATTGAAAACTGAAGAGAAATTAGAATTTCAGGAAAGAGTGGTATCAATCAACCGTTGTGCAAAAGTCGTTAAAGGCGGCCGCAGGTTCTCATTCAGCTCTCTGGTTATCGTTGGGAACGGGAACGGGAAAGTAGGGATCGGCAGCGGTAAGGCCAAGGATGTTTCCGAGGCTATACGCAAGGGAACGGAAAACGCCCACAAAAGTATTGAGGAAGTAGTGCTGGTAAACAATACCCTGCCCCATCCGGTCATAGGGACTTTCGGAGCGGTGAAAATAATGTTGCACCCGGCTTCCCAGGGCACAGGAGTAATCGCGGGCGGCGCGGCGCGCGCCGTTCTGGAACTTGCAGGCGTGCATAATGTGTTAACCAAAGTTTTTGGCTCAACCAATCCGGGCAATGTGGTAAAAGCTACCCTGTCCGGACTGAGGCAGCAGAAGGCAAAAAGTTTTTTTGACAGTATCAGAGAATAATCGCATCAATGGTAAGGTTCTTCAGGTATGGCTGATAAAATTAAAATAACGCAGATTAGGAGCAGTGTCAGACGGGTTCAAAAGCAGAAAGCAACCTTGAAGGCCCTGGGATTGCGGGGTATACGCAAAAGCGTCATTAAGGAAAGATCACCGGCCATTTCCGGAATGCTGGATGTGGTAGCGCACCTGGTAACAGTAGAGGAATTATCATGAACCTGTCGTCTTTAAAACCTGTAGCAGGCTCCAAACGAAACAGAAAAAGGAAAGGTCGTGGCCCGGGTTCCGGTCTGGGCAAAACCAGTGGCAGGGGCCAGGATGGTGCGGGATCAAGAAAGGGCGCTGGAATGCCGGTAAGTTTTGAAGGCGGACAGATGCCCCTGCAGAGAAGGTTGCCCAAACGGGGATTCCGTTCAAGATCTCCGAAACAGTTTCAAATTGTAAACCTGAGTGATCTTGAGAAAAAATGTGATGGTAAAGTTACTAATAAAGAGCTGGCAGCAGTGGGATTGATTAAAAAGCCGGACCAGCCTGTGAAAGTACTGGGTACTGGCGCCCTAACCAAAGCATTAAAAATAAAAGTGAATTGCTACAGCGCTTCGGCAAAAAAGGCTATTGAGGCCGCCAACGGTGTGGCGGAGGTCGCATAGTTGCAGGCAGTTAGCGGTTTTGCCAACATTTTCAAAATAAAGGACCTGCGAGACCGGGTTCTTTTTACCCTGTTCATTCTGTTCATTTACCGGTTGGGAGGTTTCATTCCTGTTCCAGGAGTTAACGCTAATGCCATCTCAGAGTTTTTCAGCACGGATGTTAACAACATCTTCAGCCTTTATAATACATTTGTAGGTGGGGCGCTTTCCCGGGCGGCTATCTTTTCGCTGGGCATCATGCCGTACATTACTGCCTCCATTATAATCCAGCTTATGGGTACAGTGGTTCCCAGAATCGCGGAACTGCAGAAACAGGGCACGGAAGGCCGTGCCAAGCTCACCCAGTGGACTCGTTACCTTACCATCTTCATCAGCGCCGTACAATCCATTGGAATCAGCAGCTGGCTGTACAGCCAGCAGTCTCCCTCCGGTCAAACTCTGGTGATAGAAGGAATCGGAAGACTACCTTTTATAGCCTTGACCACCCTTACGCTGACCACAGGGACAATTTTCATCATGTGGCTTGGGGAGCAAATCACCGCCAGGGGCATAGGAAATGGGATTTCTCTGATAATTTTTATCGGAATTATCGCCAGGGTACCTGTCGCGGTTTTAAATGAATTTGAGATGTTCGTAAATCAGGAGCATTCCCTGGCAATGGAAATGATAATTGTCGGAGTAGTTGTGGCCATTATCATGTTCATAATCTATATCGATCAGGGGTATCGTAGAATCCCGATTCAGAGTCCCCGCCGGGTGGTGGGAAGAAAAGTCATGGGGGGCCAGTCCAGCTTCTTGCCTCTGAAAGTGAACACCGCAGGAGTAATGCCTGTTATTTTCGCTTCCGCTATAATGTTTCTGCCCGCACAATTAGTATCATTTTTTCCCAACTGGCAAACTGGACAAGCCATAGGACGCAGTATGTTGCCCGGAGAATGGGGCTACTCTATCGTCTATGTGGTATTAATAGTCTTTTTTACCTACTTCTATACAGCCATCCAGTATAATCCAAATGATATCGCCGAAAATTTGAAAAAATCAGGGGGTTTTATTCCAGGGATACGCCCGGGAAGAAGAACGGCGGAATTTATCGATTCAATATTGACTCGTGTAACTCTGACTTGCGCCATTTTTTTAGCTTTCATCAGCGTTGGGCCTTTTTATCTCAAAGATAAACTTCAGATGTCCTTCTACATTGGCGGCACAAGCGTGCTTATCTGTATTGGGGTTGCTCTGGAAACACTTCGTCAACTCCAGGCACGTCTTCAGGAACAGAATTATGACGGTTTTATGAGAAAGGGAAAAATAAAAGGGAGAAGAAGGTATTAATGGCTAAGGAAGACGGTATACAGGTTGAAGGTAAGGTGATAGCGGCATTGCCCAATGCAACGTTTAAAGTGGAATTGGATAACGGCCATGTCGTCCTTGGCCACATTTCAGGGACAATGAGGAAACATTATATAAGGATTTTACCGGATGACAGAGTTTTAGTAGAATTGTCACCTTATGATTTAACCCGGGGAAGAATTACATACAGGCATAAGTGAGGAGTTATGAGAGTTAGAGCTTCAGTGAGAAAAAGATGCGATAATTGCAGGGTTTTTCGTAGAAAAGGCGTAGTTCGGGTATCCTGCAAAAAAAACCCACGCCACAAACAAAGACAGGGATAGAATACTATGGTGCGTATTGCCGGCGTTGATCTGCCAAATAATAAAAGAAGCGAAATAGGTTTGACCTATATGTTCGGCTTGGGCCGTTCAAAATCCATGGAAATACTTACGAAGGCGGAAATCGATCCAAATCAAAAAATCGGGGACCTGTCTTCTGATGATATTGGTAAACTTCGTAAGATTATTGAAAAGGAATACTTAACCGAAGGCGACCTTCGTACGCAGATAGCTATGAACATCAAGCGCTTATCGGAAATTGGATGTTACCGCGGTATTCGACACCGAAGGGGCCTGCCCGTAAGAGGACAGAACACCCAGACCAATTCCAGAACTAGGAAGGGCCCCAGAAAAACCGTCGCGGGTAAGAAAAAAGAGACAAAATAGAGGACGAACATGGCTGACGAGAGTAAAAACGCTGCTTCAGAAAAAGAGCAATCTGGTGATAAGCAGGATTCTGTATCTAAACAAAAACCTGACTCCAAGCAGGAATCTGGCACTAATCAGAAGCCAGAGACCAAACAGAAATCTGATTCCACGGCAACGCCTGAATCTGAGCAGCAGACTGGGGAGGGCAAAGAAGCCGCCTCCGAACCTGAAAAGAAAATTAAAGTAAAAAAAGGTAAAAAAAGGGCTGATATTAACGGTAGGTGCATGATTAAGGCCACTTTCAATAATACTGTGGTAACTATTACTGACAGCAACGGCGGAGTTCTTTCCTGGGGTACAGGAGGTAAGACCGGTGTGAAAGGATCACGTAAAAGCACTCCTTTTGCAGCCCAGCTGGCAGGTGAATCAGCGGCCCGGGCTGCCATGGACATGGGGGTGCGAAGATTGGATGTAACCGTAAAAGGCGCAGGGGCTGGACGAGAATCGGCCGTACGGTCCTTAAAATCAGCCGGAATGGAGGTTCTATCCATCAAAGATGTGACCGGTATGCCCCACAACGGATGCCGGCCGAAAAAGAAACGCAGAGTATAAACCAAAGTCGTAACAACAACCGGAGTTTGTAAAATATGAAATGGAAAGCTCTCCCCATGCCGGAAGGCATAATTAAATCTGAAGGAAGCCACACTAAACATGGAAAATTTGTAATTGAACCAATGGAAAGGGGATGGGGCATTACCATCGGAAATGCTCTGCGCAGAGTATTGCTATCAAGTCTGCAGGGCGCAGCTGTGGTATCTGTCAGGATTGAAGGCATCAGCCATGAATTTGACGTTCTCGAGGGTATTAAGGAAGATGTGGCGGAAATAATCCTCAATATTAAGAAACTGAGGTTAAAGCTGCTTTCTGACGATGACACTACGCTGAAATTGGATGTCTCAGGAGAAGGGGACGTTACCGCGGCCAACATAGAAAGCAACCCCAAAGTGGAAATATTAAACCCTGACTTGCATATCGCCACTCTTAGTGAAAATGGAAGTTTGACCATGGAGATGAAAGTGTCTGACGGGAGAGGTTACGTAAGCTCAGATGACTTAAAAATGGAGGAAGACCCCATTGACGTAATTCCCATTGACGCTAATTTTTCTCCTGTTACCAAGGTCGCGTATGAAGTCACTGACACAAGGGTGGGCCAGAGAACTGATTTCAATTCTCTTATTATGGAAATATGGACTGACGGCAGTCTGGAACCCGAGGATGCGCTGGCGTATACAGCCAAACTCCTGGTGGACCATCTGGAAATTTTTATCAATTTTGAAGGGGAGCTGGAATCTGCCCATGAAGAGATCAAAGACGATGAAATAGAGCGCTTGAGGACTCTGCTTAAAATGAGAGTGGATGAACTGGAGCTTTCTGTCCGTTCCAGTAATTGCCTGAGACTAGCAAATATTCATACCCTGGCCGACCTGGTAAAGAACCCGGAATCGGACATGTTGAAGTATAAAAATTTCGGACGAAAATCACTGATTGAGTTAAATGAAGTGCTCGCTAACCTGGGGCTTCACTTTGGAATGGATGTGGAAAACTTGCTTGGGAGCAATAATTAGTTTAAAGGAGTTAGGAATTATAAGTAAGGAGTAGGGAGTAGGGAGTTATGAGTAGGGAGTGTTAAAACTCCCCGCTCCCCACTCATAACTCCCCACTAAAATATCATGAGACACGGAGTAAAAACAGCTAAGCTGGGCCGGCACAGAAACCATCGCAGGGCCATGCTCAATAATCTTGCCACTTCAATACTTTTAAAAGGATTGGTTGATGAGCAGTTGCAACGGCAGGTAAAAACCACTCTTCCCAAGGCTAAAGCGGTCAGGGGCCTTGTTGACAGGCTTATCACCTACGGAAAAAAAGGCGACCTCTCTGCCAGAAGACAGGCTGCCCGTTTTATAAAAGACAAAAATGTCCTTCAGGGGCTTTTTGACATTCTTGGCGATCGGTACCAGAACCGCAAAGGTGGGTATACCCGAATATTGAAAGTCTCTTCCAGGCGTCATGGTGACAATGCTGAAATGGCAATCATATCACTGGTGGAGGATGAAATCACGCCCAGACCGAAGAAGAAATCCAAGCCGAAAAAGAAGCCTGTGGCCAAAAAAACTAAAGCTGACAAAATAATGGATGAGAATAAGCAGGCTGAAGAGAGCGGCCAGGCGGACTCTGAGCAAGCAAAAACAGTAAAACAAAAAGCTTCTGATACACCCAAAGCCTCTAAAAAGGCTCCTCAGGCTAAATCAGAGGAAAATCCTGACCCAATTGAGTCAGAAGAAAAGGCACCGAAGGCTAAACCTGATTCGACAAAAAAGACTGAAGCGAAAGCAGCAAAACCCGCCAAAACATCCGATGAAAAAACTGCGAAAGAGGAAGAGACCAAGCCTAAAAAAGCAGCGAAGACCGAAGAAAAAACTGACGGTCAGGTTAAGGAAAAGGCGGACGCGGATTCAGATAAAAAAGAAAAGTAACGGCGTGCTATCTGCACGCCGTTACAAATCATCAGTTGAATGTGGGTAATCTTCCTGGCGATTATTCCCCAAGTGGGATACTCACACTCCCACAGCCTGCTGTGATAACGCATCCAGCATTTTTTCTGCACGCTGCTTGATGGAGTCTGATTCCGCCATCACTTCTTTAACGAATTTGTCATCTTCGTACTTTCCGCGCACAGCTTCGAAATCCGCCACCTTAACCGCCTGATCTCCATCAATGCCGCATCCGATCATGGAGTCTGTGTCGAACTCTTTTTGAGCGTCATTTAAGATTTTATTATTCAGCTTGACATAACTTTCTTTCCAGGCAGAAATCAGGCCTGAAACCTGCTTAGTGGTGATCTCGGTGATCTGTATGTCAAGTTTTGATTCGATTATTTGCGCACACATGGCCCACTCAGCATCCCCATAGCTTTCAAATAGCTGCTTGAGCCTGTTATTGAGTTCAGCCATGTCCTTTACTTCACCGCTTGCCACTGCCGCCAGCAGAGACTGGACTGAGCTGGCAGGAGCCAGCAGGCCAAACAGATCAACCCATTTGGCTTCCGCAGCGCATTGGGGTTTTAAACTCATTTTGGCATTTTCAAACGATCCCTCAGCCATGGACTGCTCCAGCTGAGCAAGCAGACAATCTCCGATGAACATGTTTACACCGGCTTCATAATTTTCGATGCTGTCCTTAATGGCTTTCCGTTTTATAAACGTACCATTATAAGGCACCAGTGCCTCATCACCGGCCTTGGCGTCCAGATCTTTTAATATTTCAATCCCGGCCATCATCTTCTGAATGATAAAGGGATTCAACAGATTAAAATGGATCAAATCGAGCTTGTCCGGGTCTTCCCGCCTGTCCCTGGCAGGCCATTTCCGGCTGTCGCGGCGCGTACCAACCGTAAACATGTTCAAAGCCGGCCGTAACATGGTCTTACCTTCCTTTTCGAAAATATAAGAGAAAGGCATGTTCGGGGTATCTATGTTGGAATAGTGTTTTCCAATCACTGCCGTAAACGGGCCTATATGGTTGGGCCATAGCAGGTAGGAAAAAGAACCAGTTTTAGAGCCGCGCTCCATTATTCCCTGGTGCACGGGGCCAAGTTTATACATGTGATTGCTCTGGTTGCTGCCGCTGCCCGCGTTGTAAAATGAAAGCATGACCGCTATCAGCAGAGTTGATTTGTGGTGGGTAACGGTATAGGGTCCGGCAAAAAGCGAGCAAGCCTCTCCATGAAAGCCCTCACAATTGGCGAAAAAAGTGGAATTTTCAGCAGAGTACTGCTTACCCATCTTTACACCCTGTCCCACAAAGCAATTAGATAATATGGCAGAATTAGCAACTTTAGACCCGGAATGGATTATAAAGTTCTCCGCACTCACGCCTTCGCCTACAAACGAAGGGGCTTCGGGACAACTCACTATAGTGCCTTCTTCCAGGAGCAGGGAACCCGCTATCGTTGCGCTTCTACCCACCTTAACGTTTATGATTTCACCCGTGTTCAGGACTCTGGCATTTTCATCAACAAGTCCCCGGGTGGACTTCACTGAATCCACATATTCATCTATCATTTTATTGAGGTTGTCTATCAGACTTGAATCATGACGGTACATGACCATCATATAAGCTATCTGGGAAGTGAGTTTGTCATATATTTTAAGGTCTCTTCCGCCGCCCTCGTTCAATATCTCGAGTTCTGTGCCATTCCCAAAAGCGGTTTCGCCTTTTACTATCATGCTGGCCACATTTTCTATGACCGCGTTTTTATTAATATCGTAATTGGCCAGGTTTTTTACCTCTGAAATGTAGGCGTTATCGCCAATGGCACTGTTATAAATGCTGCTGTTGTATACTCCACAGGGCTTTTTCATTCCGCAGGGAAAGGACACGTCTGAATCAAATACTCCCAGACTCACCTCTCCGGCGAAACTCACATTGTACACCCTTTCGGTATTGAAGCCGTCTGCCACCTGGACCTTGTCCCAGCTCTCTGCCCGGCAACCCTGCTGGGTTAGGGAAGTAATCTCAGATTCACTTAATTTTCTAAAACCCATTCCTGAACTCCTTTATTAACTAGTGATTAAATCTTTAACTGAAAAATCTCTCTTTCGATTGCTTTCCTGTTTTTCCCCGGAGAAACAGTACTCCTCTCCAGAACAAAAAAATCCTCCCCATTCCTTCGTTTGCCTCAGGTAATGGGGAGGAATTCATATTGTGTGAACAGAAACAACCGTATTATACTTCCGGCATATTAGCCAGAGCTTCCTTTTCAATGTCTTTAAAGTAATTTACTGTGTTTACTTTAAGCTCCGCTGTGGCCTCATCATCAACCACAATCATACCGTGGGGATGAAGCTGCAGACCGGAAACCGTCCACATGTGGTTTACGCCTTCTTCTACCACCATCTGTAACGCACGGCCTTTTTTATATCCATTGATAATAATCAGGACTTCATCAGAGTCCATCACAGTGCCGACGCCCACTGTTAAGGCGGTTTTGGGCACTTTATTAACATCGTTGTCAAAAAACCTGGAATTGGCGAGAATAGTGTCGTAAGTAAGAGTCTTTACCCTGGTCCGGGAAGAAAGCGATGAACCAGGCTCGTTAAAAGCGATATGCCCATCAGGACCTATACCTCCCAGAAACAAGTGTATCCCGCCTATTTTCTTAATTTTATCTTCATATTCCTGGCATTCCTTTTCCAGATCATCGGCGTTTCCATTAAGGATATTCACATTTTCGGCCGGAATATCAACATGGTCAAAAAGATTGTCCTTCATGAAAAAATGATAACTTTCCGGGTGATCTTCTGGAATATTCACGTACTCGTCCATGTTAAAAGTAACCACGTTTTTAAAAGAAACCTTGCCGGCTTTGTGCAGATTAACCAGTTCTTTGTAAGTACCAATGGGAGACGAACCGGTGGGCAGTCCCAGAACAAAAGGCTTGTCCGGGGTAGGATTAAAATCCTTTATCTTCTTGGCGACATAACAGGCTATCCATTTGCTTAAGGTTTCATAATCTTTATGAATAAGCATCCTCATGAGTTTTTTCCTCCGTTTCTCAAATATTAATTGAATGAAATGATTCTAAAAAAGAAGTAAATTGTACATATTAGGAGTTGAAATGTCAACTGTTCACGGACCTTATATAACATCGGGGGAGATGTTACCGAAGATTGGCAAGGAGGCCGGGGAGTCCCGTATTATCAGGGTCTTACTATAGTTTAAGAATAGAAACATAGCGATTCTCTTACCATAAACCACAAAGAGTGATTCATCTTTATATGAACGCATATTTAATTAAATAAACCATGCGCAAACAGGGCGCCTGAATTAAATTAACTGACGTATCATTTATATAAGGTTCGCGGTTTCCAGTCTGTATATCTCCTTTTTATTTTCCCGGGCCTGCTGGCGGGTGTATATTAGTTGAGAGCACTGAGATACCATTCTTCTTGCTCCCCGCTCCTCACTCCAGACTTGTTTCTTCTTCTAACGCCAGAATATTGTTAAAAATTGATAAATTTATATTATATTAATCGAGTTTTACAATTAAATAACATTTTTGTCTTATTTTTTAACAATTTTGATTACTCATGCAGGTTTCAGAACCGGAAAAAGCCATAAACATAGCCAGGAGGATTCCCTCTCCCAGGAGTTATTTCAAGGGAATTTCTTCCGTCCAGTTTGAGCTGCCAAAGAACCTGATAGTTTTCCACAGACACCGCTCCCGGGATCTTGGGAAAGAACTGCATTTCCATCACAGGTTCGTTCTCATTATTAACCTGGAGACCGCGGGTAAAGTGGTAATAGACAGCCGAATTTTTGACTTCGGACCCGGCTACGCCCTGCTGATATTCCCACACCAATACCATCACTACCTCGATATTGACTCAACATCCATCAACTGGCTCTGCATAACATTTGAGATCTATGATACCACACCCCTTGAACCCATGAGAAATTCACAACTGGAACTTTCAAACCCCTGTTATGTCTATCTGCAACACCTCCTGGACAACTATCACCATAAAGAAAACGTAAAAAACAATAATTTTATCCAGATGTTTCTGCTGGCGGGCCTTATCCTTATGGAACTTCTTAATAATTGCTCAAGAACCGCTTCCAGAAGATACTTTTCTAGGAGCTCCCTGATAGACAGGGTGAATGGATATATATGGAAAAACATAGGCAGGCAGATAAAGTTGGAAAAGATCGCGAAAAGTTTTTCCCTTTCCGAAAGCCATTTGCGCTATCTTTTCCGCAAGAAAATGGGTATCAGCATAGGAGTTTATATAAAGCAGTTGCGCATTAACCGGGCACGATCCTTTTTAATAAGTTCCAGCTTAAATGTGTCAGAAATAGCGTATCGATGCGGATATGACTCTCTTTACTCTTTCAGCCGCGCTTTTAAAAAATGCACTGGAACCTCCCCGCTGTCTTACAAAAAATCCATGGCTAAATTCACGCCAGCGGTCCACAATCTGCCAAGCGAACCGGGGTGATGGGGGAGTAGAAAGTGGTCAGGAGTCCCCCCACTCTCTCGATCCCCCTATCCATGAAAAAATTGAAATTGTAGCGGCGTGCCGCCGGCACGCCGTTACTAATATTTTTCGGATGAAGCGAGGTGGTGGAGTTAAGGAGAGTCGAACTCCTGACCCCCTGCGTGCAAAGCAGGTGCTCTACCAACTGAGCTATAACCCCACGTCTCCAGGAGTCAGACGGCAATTTGACTGACTCCTGAAACCTGGGCATGGGAAGATTTGAACTTCCGACCACCGCCTTATCAGAGCGGTGCTCTAACCAACTGAGCTACATGCCCTTTTTCTATGAAAATCTAATATCTAAATATCTGATTTCGGAAAAAATGGCGTTTCAGGGAACCGAAAGTATAAATTTATTCCTAATTATTGCCAAGCAGAGTAAAAAAATGGGGGTTTTATGTTTTTCCATAAATTATCAACATTACGTTGATAAGTTAGGGAAAACTCATTGCCTTTTCAGTATCAAAAACCGCTCTTTTCCGTTATAGTCCCGCTTGACCCTACTGACTTCCCAACGGCATCGACGAGCCTCCTCAACAAGAAACGATCCCTGTTCCTCACCTATTTCCATGATTAGAAATCCTCCCGAACAAGTCCTGTCAAAGGACTCACGAATGAGCTTTGCAGGATATTCCGTACCCGTATCACCCCCAATAAGCGCAGAGGGAGGATCCCAAAATTTGACCTCCGGATCCAGGGTATCAAATTCCTGTCTGGACACATAGGGAGGGTTTGACACGATAAGGTCCCATTTCTGCCCAGGAGCAAAAGGCTGAAACGTGTCACCCTGCACCAGGTTGTCGTCCAATTTAAGGGTATTGAGCTCTGCATTCTCCCTTGCCAGGGCTAAGGCATCAGCGGACAACTCAACCCCAAAAGTGGTGATTTGGGGAATTTCTCTTTTAATTGAAAGATAAACAGCCCCTGATCCCACACCGACATCCAGAGCTGTAAGATCCTTCCGGGGATGACCTGCTGTTTCCAGCTGATGCTCAACATCTTTTACATGATCGATAAGCAATTCGGTTTCCTGCCTCGGAACAAGGGCTCTTTTATCAACATTTAATATTAATTCTCTGAATTGCACTCTCCCAAGAATGTGCTGCAGCGGTTCCCGGGCCGACCTGCGCCTGACCATCTCCCTCATTGCGTCCAGCTCCCCTTTTGACAGGGGTCTGTCATAATTCAAATACAAATCTATCCTATTGAGTTTGAGTGCAGTAGCTAATAATAACTGAGCGTCCAGGCGGGGATTCCTGATGCCCTTCTTCTTAAAATGCTCAGCGGTTTTGTTCAGGATTTCAATTAGTGAAAGTTCTGCCATGGGATTTTACCAAGGGAATTATTAACCAAGGGTAACGATAAGGGTGGCCGGGACGAGGCCATTTATTTAATCAATTTGTTCTAATTCCCTCAATTTCTCCGTCATTTCCTCAATCGCCAGTGCTTCAATCAGCTGCTGGAGGTCCCCCCTGATGATGCCGTCAAGGGCATAAAGGGATAAATTTATCCTGTGGTCTGTGACCCGGCCCTGGGGATAATTGTAGGTCCTGATTTTAGCTGACCTGTCTCCAGAGCCCACCTGGGATTTCCTCTGCGCGGCTCTCTCCTGCTGTTGTTCCGCAATCCTGGCGTCCAGCAGTCTGGACCTAAGGACCTTCATTGCTTTGTCCTTATTCTTCAGTTGTGATTTTTCATCCTGACAGGTTACAACCATTCCAGTGGGCAGGTGGGTGATTCTGATAGCCGAATCGGTGGTATTCACACTCTGGCCGCCATGTCCCGAAGAACGATACGTATCTATTCTCACATCAGTATCCTGGATTTCCACATCCACTTCCTCCGCTTCCGGCATCACGGCCACAGTCGCAGCCGAAGTATGAATCCGCCCCTGAGACTCGGTGACTGGAACCCGCTGTACCCTGTGGACGCCGCTTTCATACTTGAGGATTCCATAACATTCATCACCCTCAATTTCAGATATTATCTCTTTGAATCCCCCCATGGTTCCTTCGGTAAAACTAATTACGTTGAAACTCCATCCCTTAGACTCAGAAAAAGCCCTGTACATCCTGAAGAGATCCCCGGTAAAAATACTGGCCTCATCCCCTCCGGTCCCGGCGCGAATTTCAAGCAGTACGTTTTTTAAATCGGTCGGATCCTTTGGAATTAACAGAAATTTCAATTCTTCTTCCATTTCCCTGGACTTTTTCTGCAGATCGATGAGTTCCCTTTCTGAAGCCTGCTGCATTTCTGGATCACTGGGGTCCTTTGAAACTTCTATCCACTCCTGTATTTCTGTATGTAAGTCAGTATATTCACGTGATTTTTCCGCTACTTTTTCCAGGCTCTTGAGAGTTTTTGCCAATGCAGTATATCTCGAGACATCGCCAATAACCTCGGGTTCGGCTATCTGGGCTTCAATATCTTCCCTGCGTTGAATGGCCTTACGTGCTTGTTCCAGGTAATTAATGAGTCATCTCCTTTGCATGGAAAACACAATGAATGCTAGTTTAAAATATACAGGTGGTGTTTCCCCTGTACTGGATGGATTGCGCTAAGTCAAGCTACTGGTCTTTATCGGGTTTTTTCCGGCGGGTTTTTCTTTTGGCGCCGACTATGGAAGTATACCGTTTCTTAAAGCTTTCCACTCGTCCGGCGGTATCTATAAAGACCTTTTCCCCTGTATAAAAGGGGTGTGAAGCTGACGTAACTTCCACCTGTATAAGCGGATAGCTTTTTCCATCCTCCCATTCCACAGTCTCGCCAGAGGTCAGGGTGGACTTGGAGAGAAACCTGTGTTCTGCGGTCACGTCTTCAAATACTACTGGTTGGTATTTTGGGTGGATTTTCTTTTTCATGACTGTTCTTGCTTATTTAATAATATCAGCAATATTAATCATTTTTTCCGATTATTACAAATATTAGATATCGTTGGCCGAAACCGCAGTCCTTCCTCATACCAAGTGATGTTCAGGGATGAGAAACCTCCGGTTAAGTGAGAAAATCTAACTCTCCCCTTTTAGCCTATCCTTGGCCCATTCCAGCACGTCCTCTTGGCTGGTCAACTTATTATCAAGCTGAAGCTCAAAACTTTCCCCGATTATTTGTCCCATCCGGGGCCCTGGTTTCATCCCGAGGGATAGCAGCATCTTGCCGGTCAGGATGGGTTTTGGTTTCTGATCCAGGACGTTGAGCTGACGGGATTGTTCCAGCAGCCAGTCCCCTGCCTCAAATCTCCTTTCCAGAGCATCTTGGGTCGTGCGGCCAAAGTGATCCGCTCTTGCCATGCGTACCAGTTTGTCTATGTCGACACGAAGGGACAACCGCCGGATAGCGGAAGGTTTGATTTCATTCCGGACCTTGTAATACAGGGCTGGTTTTAAATGCTCGCGAACATAGGCCACCACCCTGCTTATCAACCTCTGGTCCCTGGTTATGCGGGCTAGGAACGAACGGGCGTGTTTTTCCCCCTCAGCTTCGTGTGCCGGACTTCGCCAGTGACCGTCCTTCAACACGGTCGTTCCCGGTTTGCCGAAATCATGGCACAGCGCGCCCAGCATCAGGGACATTCTTTCAAATTCCGAGTCCGTTTCTTCATCTTTTATATCCCGGTCGCGAATCAAAGCGGCTTCATCCACTACCCTGTTGTTATGCTCCCACACGTCCCCTTCCGGGTGCCATTCCGGGTCCTGTTGGACACCAATCAGGGCTTTGAGTTCCGGAAAATATCGCAACAGGTCCATTTTCTTCATCCATTCCAGACCAATGGACGGCTTGTCCGCTTTAAGCAGGAGCTTCCTGAACTCCTGGTAAATGCGCTCAGGTGGCAATTCCTCCAGCGGTTGGACCGCGCAGAGCTTTTGTGTTTCGGGATCAATGTCCATGGTAAAGCGCGCCGAAAACTGGACTGCCCGTAAGGCTCTCAGAGGGTCCTCCCCAAAGGCATCGGACACATGCCTTAAGATGCCTGCTTTCAGGTCAGCAACGCCACCGTGAGGATCAACAAGTTCCAGTTCCGGAACTCGTAGTCCCATGGAATTTACCGTGAAGTCCCTGCGGGCGGCCGCCTCCTCATAGGTAAGGCACGGATCAGGCTTAACCATGAATCCCTTGTGGCCTTTTCCAATTTTTGATTCCGTGCGGGGAAAGGCAAAATCATAACTTTCGCCCCCGATATCCATGGTCACCACCCCAAAGGCTCTACCCACTGTTTTAGGCCTACCGTATCTGGAAAGGATGTTTGCCAGACTATCCAGTTCAATCCCATATATTTCCAGGTCATAATTGCTGGAAGAAATACCAAGCAGGCAATCCCTGACCCACCCTCCGACAATATACGACTCGCCTCCCTCGGCCCTGATTTTCCCGGCAATATCCAATAACTGCCCGGGCAAAGGCGCGGATTGTACTGCGTTAATATCTATCTCAGGCATGGATTTGGGTTTTCAGGGATAATTTCCTTATTATTATTCAAATTAATTAATCTAACATCGGGTAGTGTTTCATCCTGTAAATAATGTTTTAATTGCCCAAACCGGAAATGGGCGTTGTTTTTTGACAAGATAACAGGATGTACAGGATTTTATCCCACCTTCCCGCGTCTCTTGGCGAGCTATGCAGGACAGGTTGGCGGGACCAGAAATCAGAAAGAAGAATCTACATTAACCGCATATCTGATTCCCTAAGGTCTTTTACTTAATTTATAATTAATCAAACTCCCCTCTCCCTACTCCCTACTATTATTACTTTTTATAGTCCCAAAAAAAACAAACCCCTACTGACAAAATGAGCCCAGCATCTGAATACCAAGTCGGCGGCGTTATTGCGGGTAAATATGTAATTGAATCCATCCTTGATCCTTCTGTCAATAGCCAGAGCTTCCTTGGAAATGAGAATTACAGCGAGGAAAAAGTTTGCATCAAGCTGTATTATCCGCAAATTTCTTCCGGTTACCTCAATAGCCCCAATTTTTTCCTGCAGGCGGGAAAAGTCACCTCCCTACAACATGACAACCTTTGCCGATGTATTGAGATCAATGAGGAAATGGGCCGCATCTACCTGATACGGGAATTTATTCAGGGAAAGAACTTTAATGAATGGTTGGCTAAAGAGAAAGACAGTCCAAACAAGATTGCCAAAGGCGTTGAGATTCTATGGCAGGCCTGTCAGGGGTTGCAGAAAATGCATGAGAGCGGAAAGCATCTGAACATCCATCCCCATAACATCATCGTGAGCGACATGGGCGCCAAACTGGTGGATTGGGATCCCCGGGGCATGACCGACCTGGAAATTTCAAAGTACCTGCCAATCCTTTCTCTGTTCAATGGATGCCGCGCGCCGGAAATCCGTACCGATGGCTCCCTCTCTTACCCAAGTGCGGATCTCTATAGCATTGGAGCCCTGGTATACCGCTTGCTAACCGGCAGGCTCGTCCCGGAAAAGCCGGGAGACATTATGGCCGGTCTCAACTTTTCTGAACCTATGGTAAATGAGTTTCTCGGTCGCGCCCTTGATCCGGATCCGGAAAAGCGTTTCCAGGAGGCCGGTACTTTCAGCAATGCGCTCTGGGATTTGACTGCTGCTCTTTCTTATAACAAACCGTCCGGGGCCGGTCTTGCCAAATCCGGTCCATCAGCATTTGATAGTCCATCCCCCCCCGTTACCCCTGCAAAGGACGCGGAAATGTTCCCGCCGGGTTCCAGCGCTTCCTTTGCTCCTGAATCAGATTCTTCGGCTTCCTTTGCTCCTGAACCTGATTTCCAGGACTCCCTGGAGCCGGATAGACCCTCCCCGCCACAGGCCCCTCCCATCACCCAGCAGACCATGTTTGATCCGGGTGCGGTAAGCCAACCCATTCCCGAATCGCGGGAATTCAGTTCCGAACTGGAAAGACCTGGAGTATCGGGACTCTCCAGCTCCCGGGATTTTCCCGGCCAGATCCGGCAACAAAAGGAATCTTCTCTGGAAGAGAAACAATATGGTACGCCACCACCGCAATCACAGGATGCCAGTTACAGCATGTTTGGCTTTAAGGGGTTTCAGCAGCAGAGGACAGGAGTATATACTCCACCCAAACCACGTGGAAAAAATCCCAAAATGGTAATGTCGATTGTGATTTCTGGGCTGGCCCTGGTTTTTGTCGTGCTGGCGGCCCTTATGGTAAAGCAGATAGCCTCCGGGGAAGGTAAAGTGGATCCGGCCCCCGGGGCAGGGCAGATCCAAATCCCACTCCAGGAAATTCCACCCGTTCCTCCGTCCGGTTCCCCTGTTGCGAAAACAAAAACTGAAGAAATGGAATACCCGCTGCCTGATGAGACTGATCAGGCTCTGGAAGCCATGGACAGTGAATCCCGTGACCTTGAGCAGCGGGCCGGACAGTCCAGGAAAAAGAATATCGCCTCCAAGCCCGAGAGGACTCAGGAAGAGAAAGGTCCTCCTGTTGACAGGGAAAAAGAGCTGATGCAAATGTTCCGCAATGAGCAATGGCCCACAGACGCCGCCGGCTGCTTACGGATGGCCGATGAGTTAAACGACTTTGGAAGGATCATGGAAGCAAATCTCTGTTACCAGCACGCCCTTACCTATGCCGGGATTAACCAGAAGCAGAAAATACACGCCCTGGGTGCCCTGGCAGTCACATACAACACCATGAACCAGCCGGACGAGGCCAGGAAATCAATTGGAGAACTGCTGAAGCTTGATCCTGATAATAGGTTTGGATTATCATACCGGGAAAAGATTGAGTAAGGCCTGAAGTTGCCTGTCCTGGTCTTTATCCTCCTCATGGTCTGCCCACCCGCTGAATCCTCATCAAGGTCCTCTCATCCCGAAATCCCCGCTGACCGGGATCGGATGTATGGACACGTGGAAGTTCTTTCCTCGGTTTCACCGCCCAGGAACTTCGCCAACCTTGAATCCCTGAATTCAGTTGCCGATTATATTTCCGCGAAGTTCAAATCGCTGTACGCCAGAGTTGATTCACAAAACTACAAGGCCGGTGAAAACCAGTACCGCAACATCATCTGCTCCTTTGGACCGGAAACCGGGGAACGGATTATTGTAGGCGCGCATTACGACGTGGCCGGCAGCCAGCCCGGCGCGGACGACAATGCCAGCGGAGTGGCGGGATTGCTGGAAATAGCCAGGCTGCTGGACAGCCTGAAACCCGACCTGAAATACCGGGTGGACTTGGCGGCTTATACGCTGGAGGAGCCCCCTTTTTACCGTACGGACCTGATGGGAAGCGCCGTGCACGCCTGGTCACTGTCCCACGCCGGTGTACAGGTCAGGGCCATGATCTGCCTGGAGATGATAGGTTTTTTTACCGAGGAAAACTCACAGGAATATCCGGCCTTTTTCCTGGATTGGATGTATCCCAAGCGGGGGAACTTTATCGCGGTGGTGGGAAAATGGGGACAGGGTGATCTGGTCGACCATATGGAAGCATTTATGAAACAGGGCTCAAACATAGACGTCCAGTCTCTTTGCGCGCCCCGTCTGCTGCCCGCCATCGACCTCTCAGACCATCTCAACTTCTGGAACCGGGGTTACCCGGCCGTGATGATCACTGACACCGCAAATTACAGAAATCCCAACTACCACAATATCACCGATACTATCGACACCCTTGACTTTGAGAAAATGGCGGAAGTGGTGAAGGGAGTGTACTGGGCTTTAGTTAACCTCTAGGGTTGTTTTGTCAAACCTTTAGGTGATGATCCTTTGGAGTGATGGAGTGGTGGAGTAATGGGTTCTGGTTGGTAAGTGGTAAGTGGTAAGTGATGTGGTATAAAACCATCTTGGTAAAAATTCTGAACCCTTTACTAGAGACTGTCTCAAAAGTCCCAACCATGTGTCATCTTCCGCCTCCCGCCTTCGCGGAAGGCAGGCTCCAGCGGAAGATCCTCAACTTCCGATGAGGCGTTTTAATAATTCGGCCACATCGGAGCTAGAAGATTCCCTGCCGGAGTTTATCTCGAGTGAAATCGAGAGGCAGGGAATGACAGAGTAAAGCTACTTTTGAGACCACTTACCACTTACCTTTTACCACTTACCAAAGTGGCAATGCCTATAAACCATACATCACTCTGTCCGGTTCTACCTGTATGTCCACTGCCCCGGTTATCCTGAACTGCCTTTTAATGGATAAATTAATCTGCTCTATGCTGTCAGCCGGCAGGAGGTTTCCTCTTTTGTCCGCAATCACTGAAACCACGGGTTTTTCCACGCTGTTCTCATTGGGCCGGACTACCTTTGCCACGCGCCCGTCGGCCAGTCTCACGAAAGACCCTACCGGATAGAATGAAACATACCTTATCAAAGCGTCCACGAACTTCTGGTCCAGCAGTTCCAGCCGGGCCATTTTAAGTATCTTGATCATGGCCTGGTGGGGCAGGAAGGCTTTTCTATACGGCCGGTGGCTGCAGAGCGCCTGGTAAACATCCGCAATGGCTATTATTTTCGAATAATTGTGGGTGAGCCTTCCCTTCCTGTTTTTGGGATAACCCGCACCGGTCAGCCGCTCATGGTGCTGGTAGGCGCAAAAGGCAACGGGCAATGGGATATTCTCAATCTTTTCCAGCGCATAAAGCCCCACCATGGGATGTCTATGCACATCAAAAAGCTCTTCCTCACTCAATTTCCCGGGATTAAACCTGACGTAGTCTGATATCAGCAGCATGCCTGTGTCCGCCAGCAGCCCGGCCTCCCCCACTTCCAGCACCTGCTTCCGGGAATAACCGCTGGCCGTAGCTATGTTGATAGCGACCAGGCATACATGCAGCATGTGGTTGAACAGGTAATCCTTTCTTTTACTTTTATAATGGCACAGGTTGAGCAGGATACACCTGTCCTTGATGAACACGGACATGAAGTACTCCACTATTTCCAGGATGCTGGAATGGGAAACAGTCTCCCCGTTTCTTATGCTTCTGTAAAGGCCCTCAATTCTTTTCACGGCCAGATCGTACTCTACCTGGATCTCCGATTTATACTCGTCTGTTCTGTCTGAGACGGAAAGTTGGGTCATGGACTGTAGCAAAGGCGTTCCGCTGGGCCGGTCGGGAAACGGCCTGGCCAGGACCTTTTCCAGCTGAAGCACCTCCGGGCTGCTGGAGACCAGCATGAATCCGGTCCTGCCGCCGGGTATGCCGTCCAGTTGTTTGAAAACCTTCTTTACTTCTTCTAATGGTTCGTGCAGAATGGTATCATCATCACCGTCGTCTTTGACAAGATCCAGTTTGTCCAGCTTTTCAAGCTTAAGGTTGAGCAGCTCATTTATTTCGTCTTCATTGTTCATGACAGCACCGAGGCGTTTCTAAAAAAAAATAGAATACTCTACTTCCCCGGTAAATATAACGGTACCAGTTACCAGTGGAGGATATAGATGGCACCGGCATGGTTGATTTTTAAAAAAAAACCTGCCGAAGGTAAACGACGGCAGGGTAACAAAATCCCGTTTTTTTTTTAAATCAATTAGACAAATCAGCTATTTCAGCATCGGTTAGAACGTAATTATAAACACTTACGTCATCAATAACGCCGTTAAAGGCATAGGTATAGGGATACTGACAGGTTGTGAACCTTCCGATATACAAATTATCACCGGATACATCCGTGGGAGCCATGGCTGTAACTGAAGCGACCTGTTGGCCATTCAGGTAAGTGGTTACCTTGGCATTGGTTCCATCAATATCCTCAATAGAGAATGCCAGATTATACCAGATTCCGGTTTGAGTTGTGGGAAGGAAATTGAGCTGCAAATCCCCATAAATACCTATATAGAGCTTGTCCGAAGGTGTTGAATGCCTGTGAATATGCCAATTCTGATAGAAAGGGCCGGAACCATTGGAAAGGATTGTTTTATCATCTCCGTAAGTATGGAATTTCACCCACACAGAAACCGTGAAATTTGTGGTCATATTTATACTGGCGTCGTTTCCGCAATCGATGTAATCATCAACGCCATCGAACAGGTAAGCGCTGTTAGGATTTCCAAACCGGTCCGCAGTCAATACCGCGTTACCATGCACAGTCCCGTTATTATCATTGCCACTCTCATCATTTGCATTACCATTAAAGGGATAATAGGCAAACAATCCTCCCGGTTCCGGTACCTGCAAAGCGCCTTGCTCGATTCTGAATTTAATGGGCAGGGTCCTGCCGTCCTTAAGCGCAATGTATTGCTGTGTGTCAACATGTCTGAGATCCTTGCCGCTGTTGACAACATCAACGTCGGCGTAACCCAGTTCCTGTCCTTCGGCCATCACCTTGATGCGATAGGTGTTCAAGGCATCCAGGTCATACAGGTCTGTGTGCCAATTCACTATATAAGACTCGTCTTCATCGCTCAGGCGCACGTATTCCGCCCCTTCCGCCGGCGTGGTGGTAAACTGGACGACGGTGGCGCAGCCCGCCGCATCGAGTTCGCAGACTTCTACCACGGGAGACAGCGTATTATCAAAAACCCCTTCGGGAGCCGGGGCCGGCACAATGGGCGGCAGAAAAAAGAAATGAGGATTTCCATCTTCAGTATCCCAGACCGCGTCTGATATTTTTGCCAGCTACCGGGCCTGTTTATTATTATCTGAACTTACAGGCGCTGTATTACACCCGGAAAAATACAAAGCAATAAATGTAAATATGAGTATAGCCTTTTTCATGGTTTCTCCTTTTTTTGCAGGACCCGCTTCCAGCCTCCCATGCGGGACCAGGTGAGATTTAGTGAACCGCTAATTATAGGTATTGCTCAATAAATATTCAAATTTTAGAATTTTGGGATATTTCTGCTTTTTTGAGAAAAACCTGAATTTCAAGTAAAATATTTGTCTTTTTATTAGATTATTGCGGAAAACCCAGCAAATCATCGATTCAGTAAATTCAATTTTCGCTGAACTGCATCGTTTTCTTTTTTAAAACCCATAGCCTTTTTCATGAGGACTTCAGAAGTCATCCCTGATGGGCCTTCAGCCGAAACAATTACTTGCTTCTGACTTCCTCAATACAATAATCCAATCAATTCCCCACCCCCGCCTGTCACGGGACCTATTATTATATCCCGCCGAAGTTTAGGTACAGCGCAGTTTCTATGGAAGGGGTAAACATGAACTCGGGTTCTTCACTGATAGGATTGTAAACATCACCCCAGTAAGTATAATCAGTAACTCTGCCCGTGCCGGCATAGCCCATCATCAGGGACCAGTTCAGGATCCAGAAATGTATTTCGCCTCCGATGCCGGCACCCAGTGTTGCCTGGTGCCGCTTCCTTTCTCCCTTGGTTTCGCCATATCCCCCGTAATAAGTACTTCTGGTCCCGTCCACCGGCAGGTAAACATCATTTTCATATTGCAGGTTGTAATTGCCACCGTAATACAGGAAAATAGCCGAATCCTGAAGGTGTGTGGCGGGCCAGACTGCGCAACACTTTGCGCGTTTTGGGAACAGTTATCTCATTCGCTTAGTTTTTTATATATGCGGTTTTCTCTCTGTATTTTTTATTTGCTGTGACATTATTAACCTGCAATAAATAAACACCGCTCCGGAACGATTCGTTAAACAGAGAAACATAATGCATTCCTGCGCGGTATTCCTTTAACGCACTGCCAGAGACTCTGCTCCCTCTGATATCAAATACCTCAACATCAATCCATTGGCTGCCTTTTCCTACTTCTATTTTTAACCGGCCGAATAAGATATCATACCTGGTGACAGGAGATTCAATGATTGCCTGAGGGTTGCGGTCTTTACGATCGCCGGATTCATCAAGGGATAGCGGATTCGTAATGATGGAACCGAATCCTCACACTTCAATCCTATGGCTCAACATCACCTCATCATCAAAGATGAAAAATCCGCGAAAGTATTTACCTTCCAGCGCCAGGGGCAGCCAGTATCTGTCGTCTTCCCACATTTTGTCATAGGGGATTTTATCCTTGTCGCACCAGAAGGGATCTGCCTCTGGTGTGGTTATGAGCGAACCAGAATAGCTGCTGGCAAAGAAGACTTCGCCATGCAGTGCATATCCATTGGTGAAGATAAATGAAAGCTCCCCTGCTTTCTTCGTTTCAGACGGGGTTATCCCGGTCTCTTCAATGGTTTCCCGAATGGCTGCGGCCTCTGCTGATTCCCCGGGTTTGATCCTGCCGCCCGGGGCATTAATCTTTCCCGCTCCCAATCCGGTCTTTTTGTGGATAAGCATGACCCTGTCTCCGTCTTCCACAAAACACAGGACAGCTCTTTCATCAGGAACCCACGCTTGCCAATCGACCTGGGAAACGTCTTGTAAGTTGTTGTTCAATAAATATTTATAACGGCGTGCCGCCGGCACGCCGCTACAATCTCCACTGTCTTCCCTGCCGGGACGTTTATTTCATCTGTATTTTTTTTACCTTGTCCTCTCCCAGGTATCCCTTTTCACTGGCGATCACCACCTTCTTCCAGACGGCTATATACTGCTTTTCCAGTTTTTCAAAGCCCTCCACATGGGGCAGGTAATTACTCCTGTTGGTCCTTAACTGCCTTGAAGAAGTGTTGAATACTCTTACTTTCCAGTCATCTTTGAACGGCGCCGACCGGCCGAGAATGTCTTTCCGCACGGGTATCATGCCGAACCGCTCCGTCTCCCCAATTTGGTTCTGGTTACTGGTAATAAAACGAATGAGCTCCATTGCCAGTTCCGCCTTTTTGGACTGGGACCCAATGCCCCAGAGCCATCCGCCCGTGCTTATGCGGCGGCTTCCGTCGAATTTGTCGTTTAAGGGAACGGCCGCGGGCGTCAGGGCGAAGTCCAGGTCCGCGGGATTCTTAACATATCCCTTGGCCCCTTCCGAGCCATGCAGAAAGTAACAGTCCAGCTGAGTCAGAAAGGAAAGAAACACCTTGCCTTCCTGAAAGGCCTTCCAGATATCCCTTCCGTCCCAACCCGATTCCCAGGACTCTGCGTTGTAGATTTTATTCCCCGCGTACAGCGACTCCCACTTGAGGACCTCGGTAAAATATTTTGACTTTACATCAGACAAATCCTGTCTCTTTGCGCCCATCTGAAAGCAGCGGTCCATAAGGCCGAGCGCGGTCCCGCTGTAATCCTTGCCCCGGTGCGCCACCCGCCCGAAAGCAGTCCCCTCATATTTGGTATGGGCCCAGTAATATCCCGCCACAAACACGTCCAGATAACTCCAGTCGCTGGGGTCATCCACCAGCAGATAGGTGTCCGGCAGCCCCACTCCCAGGGCCTTTTTGAGTTCGGCTTCAATGGCCGGCCGCATGCCGGACCAGTTTTCCACCGCCTCCACTACTTTGGATTTCAAGTATACCATTATGCGGGTTTCGAATTTCCTGGGGATATAATAGAGTTCGCCCTCAACCTCCGCCAGTTTCAGCAGAAAATAATCCTTCTTTATTTTATTCAGCTTTTCAGCCTGAATCACTTTGGCCAGGGGGTGCACCAGTTTTTTAGACGCCAGGCGATGGGCCATGCCCATGGGGACCTTTACCACATCCATCGGGGGTTGGCCGGGTTTTAATTTTTCGGTGAGCTGCCAGTGATCGGTGAATGTATGAACATTGACCTTGCAGCCCCTCTGCTTTTCAAATCCCTTGATTATGGTTTCAGTAAAGTACTTCTCCTGGTCAGGGATCATTTTTATCAGGATGTTTAATTCCTGCCCCGAAAAGACCGGGATGAGACTGAGCAGGATAGCGGAGAGCAATAGTTTCATGATTTACCTCTGTGGTTGTGAGAATCTAAAAATTAATTAATTTCTTGGGTCAATTCCTGTTTATCACCATTATGCTGTACCTGCCCGCGGACGTGATAGATGGTTTTATCCTTGAGTAATTGAGGAGTCAGTGATCTGGGGTCAGTGGTCAGTTTGGTACGATTACTGTCTGACTCCTGACCACTCTGTTGCTCTGACCTCTGTCCTCTGGAATCTCTTTCTACTTTCGTCATTTGATTGTTCGAATGATCGGATATTCGATTGTTTCGGCGTGCCAACGCCACCCCGCTACTATCTCTTCTTGAGATTGGTATGCGCGCTCTCGAGCTTAATGTCGGGAATGTCTATCACGTATATATTGAACTGCCAGCCTGAGGCGGGTCCGACCGGAGTCCAGGAAAACTTCATCTTCCAGCAGTGCAGGACCCGGTTGAATTCAAAGGAATGCTTGGAAAATTCCCCTTCGGTAAAATTATAGTTCGTGTTATAAGACATTTCCCACTTTGGGCTGGGATTAAAATTCATGCTGCCGGAAAATGAATGCGTCAAGGTCTTCTGGAAAGTTGTGGCGCTCACCCGTTTGGCGCTGTAATTAAAGCTGTAAAACACCTTAGCCGACCAGGGAAGGCGCGTGAATTCCGGAGTATCTGTAGTATCTTTTGCGGGCTCCCAGAGTCCGGAATTCATTTTCCCGTTTATTGAGACATCTTTCCTCCAGTTGAAACTGTAAGCTGTTAATATGGGCGTCACAACCTGATTTTCCGGCCCGGCAGGGCCGTAATCATTGTAGGGTCTGTGGGTCATACTGACACTGATGGGAATGTGTTTCTGAAGTATTTCCGTTCGGACCGTTGACGAGATATCCGACCAGCCCCTGCCGTCCCTTTTCTCTTTTTCAAAATCATAACTTATGTTTGAGCTGGTTGCCAGGATCTTCAGGCCATTGGGCTCAGGTTTACCGGCAGCTGTATCACTGGACTGGATTTTAATGTCCACATCATTTCCCAGGCCCAAATTCACTCTTTTAGAACGAAGTTGATAGGCCGCGGTATTGAATTTGGGATGGGCCACAAAAGTCCTGTTCGTGTCAATCTCAGGGGCATAGGTATATCCTATGGTCGGAGAGACCACGTGACGGATTTTTTCCCAGCGCCCCAGGTCCGGCTGGGCGATGCCGTATAACTTGGTGTTTGCCGACACCCCCATATTGAACTTATACACATTGTCGCCTATCCTGCCCTGGGAAGGCATAAAATCGGCTTTTGGCCCGCCGCCGGAGGCGATGGAAGAGTGCAGGTTCCAGTAATGCTGACTGTTTATGGTCGGAACAACGTTTATGTATTGTAATAAGGGGTATTTGGCCGAAAGGCCGAGAACATTTTTGGCTCCCGCATAAGTGTTGGAGTCTCCGGCCACAGCCCCCCCCAAGGCGGGTTTCTTTTCGGTATATATGCTGAAATCACCCGAATAGGAATAATTTATCTCCTGGTACAATTGCTTAAACCAGGGGGGTTCATCCGCCTCTGCTGATTCAAAATCCCAGTAGTGATTTTCAGCGATGGGAAAAAGCGGGGCCCCAAAGGCAAAACTGGCCCTGGGAAGTTCCCTGGTCTGCTGTCCGGTGGTCAGATTATAGTCCTGCACCCCGCTTATGTTCAGACGTGCCTTGTTCCAGTCCAGAGTATTGGTATATCCCAGGCGGGCGTTGGCTGTCTGATTAACGGCCTCTTTCTCATTCAGGGCCTCACCCAGAACGTTCCGGCTGGAGACAAACCTTCCGCCGCCCTTTAACTTCTGCACCCCGTCCGGGGTCAGGTTCTGATCATGGGCAAAGTTTATTTCCCATCCGGAGTTCCCCGGATTAAACTCACTGATGTATGCGTTACCTCCCAGGTTCCCGCTTAAAACGTCCCGCTTGTTGTAGTAATACAGTCCCCGGACATTGGTTTTATCAAAGGTGCCCCTTTCCCCCTCAATCAGGTCGCCGAACAGCTGCAAGTCCATGTAGTCATTCATGCTCCAGTAATATCCCAGATCACGCATATAGAAACCCTGGGATTGGTCCCCTCCGATCTTAGGGCGGGTAAAACCCGAGCGCCGCCCCTTTCCCAGCGGAATAACCAGCATGGGAGCCACCGCCACCGGCACATTGCTCACATTCAGCACCACCGGTCTGGCCATCACTTTTTTGTTGGGCTCAAGCACCATGCGGCGGCAGTAAAAATAAAAGTGCTGGTCCTCCAGGTGATCGCAGGTGGAAAAGTCCCCCCGGGCAATGTGTATTTCCCCCGTCTTCTGCCTTCTCACCTCTACGCCGTTGAACATCTGGTTATCCCTCCTGGTGGTCCCGTAATAGATTTCCCCTACCTGTCTGGAATGGTTGTATTTCAACCGGTAGCCTATGATTTCCGGCTGGTCCCGGTCTTTTATCACTGGACGGCCGAAAGCCGCCACCATCTGCGCCTTATTGTCAAGAAATATGGTGTCCGCCCTGAGGTTAGCCCCCTTGTAGTTGAGCACCGCAGAATTATAAAGAGAAAACTTCTCCTTTTGAGCGTCATAGTGAAATGTCCGGCTGGACCAGGAAATGGTGTCTCCCGCAATACCCGAGTCAGCCGCGACTGTATCCGTATCCAGGCCAAGACTGTCCACAGGCAGGACGTCTTCAGTTTCCAACTGAAACAGTTCTTGGGAATGGCCGAGTGAAAACCAAATCAAGAGGCAGGCGAAAAGTAATTTAAAAACCGGCAAATCTATTCAATTCTGAGTTATCCCACTGGACCTATCGCACCGCGAGTGTCCAGGGTGAAGTTTTGCCTTCTAAATTACAATTTAGCGCACCTTTAGCGGGGCCAAAAATGTTTTCCCATTACGAGTCAAATGTCATTTGTCATTAGATGATTATGCACTTGATATTGAAGACGAAGAGAATTCTAACCTGAATTAAAAAGAGACCCACCAAGCGGAGGGCAATCTACATCTGCTTTAAGCGCTCTTCGGGGGACAGGAGGGTGACCAGCCTCACTCCAAAATTATCATCAATCACGACCACTTCACCTTTGGCTATCACTTTATTGTTTATCACAATATCCACTGTTTCTCCGGCCAGACGGTTCAAATCTACTACCTTGCCGGGCTTCATCTCCAACAGTTCACGAACTTTCATTCTGGTCTGGCCCAAGATCAGCCGAATGGTTAAATGAACATCCTGCAGCTGTTCAATGTCTAACCTTTTACGGTTGGAAATTCGGTATTCTGGATTAACTGTCATATCAATACTAATTATATCGTAAAATCAGGCCTATTACTAAAGCTTTCCTGTGCAATGTTTTTGAGAGTTTTTAGAAAATTATGTTTTTTGATGATTGCGGATGGATTTTTTCAATAAGTCATGATAAAATCAAATGGTAGTGGTATGGGATCCTGCTGAGGACGAACCGAAATGCCCACAATAAATTTCATTATTTCACAAGGTACACTGAATTGCTGACCGCCATCTTGAATACAGTCACCTTTGAAAGCGCCTGCCTCATCCTGTCTTTCATGGTAATAGTTTTCCTCATATCTAAAGAATGCTATCTGGATGACGTCTTTCATCAACGTCAGGAAGCGAGGAGGCAAAAACACCTGGAAAAAAAACGAAGACAACCCTGAAAATTTCCTGTCTCAGGTACTTTTCAATTTAAATTCAAACCTGGATCCCCTGCCGGGATGACTGGTAAATTCCAGATCGCTGCCATGCTTTCTCATAATCTCCCGGGAAATGGGCATTCCCAATCCGGTCCCCTCAACATGATGCATCACCGGCTCGATATGGGTGAATTTATCAAATACCTTTTTGAAATCTTCCTTTTTGATTCCAATTCCGGTATCCTCAACAAAGAACAGGACCGTAGAAACAGCATTTTCTTCATATGTTTCACCTCCTCCCAAACCTAACGAACCTACGGTAATGTCCCCCCCTTCATTGGTAAATTTGACAGCGTTGGAAAGCATGTTGATTAAAACCTGGGTGATTTTCTCAAAGTCACCGTGAACCGCGGGTAAGCCCTCATCCACCTGGACTATCAGATTTTGTTTTTTCTTCTTACACAGAGTTTTTACAGAGGATATTCCCTTTTTTATCAGGTCGGCGGGCGCAAAAGAGGCCATGTGGAAATCCATTTTACCTGATTCAATTTTTGATAAATCCAGAATATCGTTAACTAATTGGCCAAGACGGTTTCCCTCATCATAAATAACTTTCAGGTACTCCTTTTCTTCTTCCTTGTTCTCAGCCAAACCATCAAGGAGGCTTTCCGAATAAGCGAGAATAGAAGCCAACGGCGTTTTCAGTTCATGGCTAACCATTGAAATAAAATCATCTTTCATCTGATCCAATTCCTTCAGACGCTCCACCTCTTTTGACAGCGCGAGATCCTGGCAAATGCACACCATTCCCGGCTTATGGGTTCCGGTAACCTTTAACGGAGAGGCTGTAATCAGGGTATTTCTTTCCTCATTATAGATGGTGGAGAAGGCCAGCTCCACCGGAGCGGGATCTTTTCCGCTTTGTATGTTGAGCAACAGCTCGGAAAAAATATTTCGCAGGTATTCCGGCAGAACCACTGAATAGGAGTTGCCAACGGCTATCTTTGAGCGAATCTGGAAAAAATCTTCTGCTTTCCGGTTGAAAACCGTGATTTTTCCATCGTGATCAACAGTAATCACAGAATGGGCGATGGAGGCTATCACCCCATCTACGTATTTCTTCATGTCGTTTAATTTCCCGGCCTTTTCTTCCATCTGAGTGTGGAAACGGTAGTTTGAAATGGCAAGGGCTGTGTGGTTGGCAATAGTGGTCAGAGCCAGACCGGTGACCTCCGAATAATAGTCTATGTACTCTCCCAAGTCGAGCACTATGACGCCGATAATATCCGCGGTATGAGTAAGGGGAGCAATAGCGTGCCCGGTTTTATCCTCAAGTCCCGGTTGCACAGTAACGGTGCCGCGCTTACAGCACCAGTACATCACTTCTTCATCAATAGCTTTAACCGGAATGCTTTCCTTATAGATTGCTTCGCCGACCTTATTGAATTTTTCATTATCAAATAAATAGATCCTGCAGGAATGGCATTCAATAATCTGTGGAATAACCTGGATGAGAGATGAAACGATATCGTTTAGCGTTTTGGATTCGCTTATGCTGATGGTCATGCTCTGCAGGGCGGAAAGTTGGTCAAATGACCGGCGCAGGTCCCTGTTGATGTCCTTGAGTTTCTTCAGTTCGTCCATATCATATCCTGTGCCTGCGATGCTGGATACATACTCAACCAGATCTACATTGCCTCCTGCAGGTAGATACTCGCCTTTTCAATCTCATCCTCGGCTCTGGCAAGCAGCTTGGGCAAATCCAGACTGCCCATCTTCAGGTTTTCCCAGACCGAATCATCCACCACTGGAATTCGGTTATCACCACCTGAACCGCTCCCGAGAGCCCGGGTAAGTATGTCTGCAAGGTGAATGATACTGGTTATTTCCTTGTATATTCCAGCAGAATTGGGCGTATGATGATACTGAATAACTGCAGCCAAATCCTTCGGCAGGTTCCACGTGTCTGCAATCCATCCGCCCAGTTCCTGATGCGAAATTTCTAAAATTGCTTTTTCCGCTTGATAGAGCAGACAATCATGCTCGTCCCTGTACTGGAGGACAGCCTCAAATTCATCCCTGGCAAAATGGCTTAAGATTACTTTTCCGAGGTCATGCAACAGACCTCCGATAAAGGCTTCCTCGGTTTTCTTTGATTTCAGGAATTCAGCCAGTACTTTTGCGGTCGCTCCCGTAGCGATTGAATGAAGCCAGAAAGCCTTAATGTTAAAACCCTGCGAGGCACCTTCCTTCTTCCCTATTGCGTCAAAAATAGAGGCGGTTAAAACAATATTTTTCACGGTGGTAAACCCCAGAATTACTATGGCATGGGTAACCGTACTGATCCTCCCGGGGAATCCGTAAAAGGCTGAATTAACCAGTTTAAGCGTCTTTGAAGTCAGAGATTGGTCATTGGTTATTGCTTGCCCTACTTCATTAGCGGAAGTCCTGGGATTCTGCATCAACATGGCGATTTTTGCAACCACAGTGGGAAGAGTCGGCAGATCTGTCAACCTCTGAGTTATGTTTCTCAGGTTTTCTACCTGGTTGCTCATGCCTCTTTTTCCTGGATATGTTTTTTTATGGCAACATAGATGGTTTTCATATTGGGATTATCCAATACTCCCTTAAAAGTATTTTCCAGCATTTTCAACCTTGCCGCCTTCTGTTCCCCATCCTCATCAGAACTTCCTTCCTCGCCTTCCTCACGAATGTAAGCGATAGCCACACCCCAATTCGAAAGACGCATGGCCATTTTTGCCTTGAGTACTTCACCTTCGGCCAAAAGTATTTTGCCGTCGGAACCGATAACAGGTTTAGCCAGGATCATTCCATCCTGGACTTCGGAAAGGGGTATCTTTTTCATTTTTCTTATTTTATCATTTCGGAGGGCGGTAAACAATCTTTCATTTAGTAAAATAATGTGTTATCGAAATTTGATTAATTTTTATATTCATTCTAAAAAAGTTCCAGAAGTGGAAGAAAAAGAAAACATAAAATACCTGCTTGCCAGGATTATCCTCCTGGTAAGCGGCCTGGCAATATCTCTCCCGGCGGATGATAGTGTCTATGACAATATCCGCAAAGCTTTCCCATCCGCCAGCCCCATTTTGATAATTCTGCTGGGTTCTCTCGCTATTTTCATTCTCGGTTTTTTTGTGGCATGGGAAATCCTAAAATCCGATAAACAGAGACGGGAAAAAATTGAACTGAGTTGGCAGAATTTTGGAGAACTGGTATCAAAAAGAGGTCTCACGCCCAAGGAAACGAAACTTCTTAAAAATATAGTGGAAGCGGGAAAGCAGCTTCAGGCCGATACGATTTTCAACTCTCCAACGGTCTATGAGGAAAGCCTCGACGCCTATCTGAACACCCTGGAGAAAAAAGACAGCTCTGAGCTGATGCCGTACGACCTCCTGTCCCGATTAAGGAAAAAACTGAATTACTCCAGACTTCCAGTTGAAACTCACCTGACCAGCACGAAACAGCTCAATCCCGGAATGCCTGTTACCATTGGAAACAGAAAAAGCGATATGTCAATAAAAGCCACCATTAAGGAAATAGACGAAAGAGTGTGGTCTCTGGAGGGTAAAGACCTGCCAATTGGGCAGATAAATCAGAATCAAAGTCTGCCAGTCTGGTTTATCCGACCAGGTGACGCTGAGTACCGTCTAAAAATCCGGGTAAAGGAAATACGAGACGGCAGTATTGTATTAGAACACACCCACGATCTCCAGAGAAAGCAATTACGGAACTGGGTGCGGGTAGACGTTAATATCCCTTGCAAAGCAACCTTGGTCAAAAAGACCGGGGGAAAAGATGAAAGCCCTGATAAAGATGATTTACCCAATGGAACGGTACTGGAAGGCCGAATCATGGATATCAGCGGAGGCGGCATTTGTCTCCGTCTGTCCAGCGGCCTAAGTTCGGGATCTACTTTGTCTCTGAATTTTGACCTGCCCGGTTCTTCTTTGAAAAACATCCTGTCCGAGGTCATAAATTATGACGCGTTAAAAAAGAATGACGCGAATGTATTCATCCACCGATTGAAATTCTGTGAAATCGAGACAGCTACTCAGGAAAAAATAGTCCGTTTTGTATTTGAAAAAAACCGGATGGATTCCCAGTTCCGCTAGATCTTTCACCCCTGCCAGACCTTAAAAAGAGAACTTTCCCTCCCTGTGAGAGGGATCCCGGAAAATTTATTCTCATATCTCTATGAGATTATAATTACGTCAGATCCCCACAACATATAGTATCCTCTATAACTAGAATCACAATATAATACTTATGTAATTCATTAAAAATAAATATTACACGATATTTGTATCTGCCATAACTATTAAAGATTTATATTAACTTGACATAAATAACTTAAGGCTGTAGAATCAAATACGGTTAAAAGTAACTGGGTAAAAAGTCTTTGGAAATAAAGAAGCGAGTTCTCCGTTTGTTTGGAGGTGATCCCGTCAGTGTCGGCCTCGACATTGGTAATCACAGCGTTAAAATCGTTTATATCAAACATGGGACAAAAGGTCCTGTCCTTTTGGGTGCCGGAATTCACGTTTTCAAAGAAGGGACCATGGAAAGCGGTGAAATCAAGAACCGGGACGAACTCCTGCACGCCATAACTTCTCTCATCAATAAAACCGATCCGGCGGGAAAGGTAAAAAAAGTGAATTTCGCCCTTTCATGGTCATATGGGGTTATTGCTGACCGTATTCGATTGAAATCCTCCAAACTCGAATCAGACGATGAACTCATTCTCATGGAAGCGGGAAGGCACAGCCCTTTTGATGTGGAAGACATTCAGCTCGATTACAAAATCCTTGATAAAAATCCCGTCACAGGAGACATGGAAGTCCTCCTGGTTGCGGCCAGATTAAAAGTAATGCAGCCATTCCTGTCACTGATCCGGGATGCGGGACTGGATCCGGTCAATATTGATGTGGACACTTTCGCTGTTGCCAACGCCTTTTTCTTCACAGCTTCTCCGGAAGATAAAAAAAAGGTCTTGTGCCTGGTAAACATAGGAGAAAACGTCACCAATCTGACTTTCATAAAGCATGGCGCATATCATTCTACCAGGGACATTCCAACGGCCGGCAGTTATTTTATCCAGTCTCTGCAGAAAGAACTCCAGGTGGAAGAGTGGGAAGCCATGGCCATCCTGAAGGGGAGAGAACGGGGCAATTACAACGATGATACCGTCCAGCGCTGCATAGAAATTTCCGTGGAAGAGCTCAGCATAGGACTTGATCTGGCATTCAGTTATTTCCAGTCATCTGAGGACAATCTGGCCATTGACAAAATAATCATCTGCGGGGGAGGCGCCTGCATAGAAAACCTCCCGGACCTGCTGGCGGAAAGGCACGAAACCCAGGTAGAAATCGCTGACCCGCTGGGTACTATGGCTTATGACCGGAAAAAATTTGTCGGGGCAGTCCCTCAAGACATCTCCACTACTTTAACGGTTGCCACCGGATTGGCTTTGAGGCGGTTTTGATGTCTGAATTAATAGAAATAAACCTGCTTCCGGTTGAGGAACGGAAAATCAAGAAAGATTATTCCTACCTGCTGGATACTAAAATAGTGGTTCCCAGTCTCGTGGTGTTAATCACGTTGCTGGCCTACTTGATTGGTATTTCCACCATTCACAGCGACCTGAAAGACAATAAAGAAAAATTGGCATCCATTGAAGCCGACATCAAGGCCAATAAAAAAATCCTGTCTCAAATCAAAAAGCTGGAGCGGTTGCTGCAGGAAAAAAACGCCAAGAACCGTTCATTAAAAAGCATAAGCTTCAACAAACAGGTATGGGTCCGCATACTGGAGGGATTGAGCAAAACAGTGCCGCCCCATACCTGGATCAAGGAAATAAAGCAGGAAAATGAGCAGGCCGGAGACTTGCTTTTAATTGGAACGTCCCATTTATTTTCCGAGGTCGCAGTTTACATGATAGCCTTGGAAAAAGACAATTATTTCCTGAACGTCAGTCTGGATAAAATTCAGGTGGACGGATCAATAAAACCAGACGCATTCATCTTTACTTTGAAAATTAAGGTCAATTTAAATCTGGGAGCGGAAAGACCGTCAGCCCGGGTTGCTGACGTGGTTTCATGAAACAACTTACCCTGAAAACCAAAATGCTGATATACGCCGGAGCGTGCATGGCTCTTGTGTTCTACCTGATGTATCTGTTCTGGTCCAGGGAGTGGATTCCCTATAACGAGGAGAGCCAGCGATTGGAAAGCGTGCTCAACAATAAGAAAACTGAGTTGAGCAAGATAATGACACAGAACCAAAGAAAAGGAGAACTGCAGCGGGAGATAAAACAGGCTTCAGAAGACTTTATCAGGCTGAAGGAAATGTTCCCGGACCAGGACTTCATTCCCAAGCGTCTGCAGGATCTTTCCAGGGCGTCGAGAAGGTCCTCAGTGGTACCGGTGCTTTTTGAGCCGTTGAATGCCATGGAAAAGGAATTTTACATGGAAAATAATTACGCTATCAAGGTGGAGTCCGGTTATCACGGACTGGGGGCCTTTTTTCAAGAAATAGCGAACTTTACCTACCCCACTGCCATCACCAATGTGCATATTATGCAGAACGCGTCAGTCAAAAGGGTAAAAAACGTATCTCAAATTGATGATATCATCAATACCATTGACACAAAATTTCAATTGAAAACATTCACGTCTAAATAACGATGAAACCCGGCGCCTTATTCTTCCTGTTGGCGTGCCTCACGGCGCCGCTTCGCGGCGCTATTCTCGAAAAAGTGCGCCTGGCCAGCGACGGCGACCAGGTGTTTGTGGAATTTTCTTTCCGGAAGGATTCGCTGGCCTCGCGCATCCCCAGGTTTTTCCAGCATTTCGAGGCTGAAACCGGAATTTATTCCATTAACTTTCTGGAAACCGGGAGCAGTATCATCTACGGCAACTATCCCATCGCCAGAAACAACCCCTATGTGTCACATATGGCCGTCCGCAAAGTCATCGGGAAAAACCACGGCAAGGTTCGTGGTTTTCTGAGTGTGGGTTTCAGCCTTCGAACCCTGAACCGAAGCAGCAAATACAAGGCCTCAAAATCCAATGCCGGGACCATCAACCTCGCGTTGGGAAAATCAAGGGGGGACAAATTCCACTGGACGGTTTCTCCCTCCACCCAGCCCATTTCAGAAATTGAAGGATCGAGCCATATACTCCTCGCCCAGAATGAGAATCCCGATGAGTCCATCCAATTACCGCCCCCCACCGTGGAAACGCCTGATACCGGCAATCCCCGGGAGATCCAGGCAGAAGACTCAGTGAAACTGGAGGATGTCCTGGGGACGGAAAGCGCTTTTGACCTTGGAACTGCCATGGACCGAAAAACATCCCGATTAAAAACCATGCCGGGTAAGACGTTCTCTATTTCTGAAGAAAACCGGGACTATATCGCTCTCAGCAACAGGATAAAACTGAGAGATGCTCCAGGAACGGGCTCGCAAACAATCAGAACAATACATGCCGGCGAAAAAGTCACCGGAATCAGCAGAAAAAAGGACTGGTTTCAAGTGTACACTGGGAAGGATACCGGCTGGGTCAAGAACAACCTACTGGCATATGAAGACAAACTAACTCCTGAACAAAGAAAGAGCATAAAAACACAACAAGCGGAGAGGGAAGCTGAAGAAATGAGATTAGCCGCGAAACAAAAGGCTGAAGAAGAAGCCAGAAAACAAAAAGAACTGGCAGCCAAACAAAGGGCGGAGGAAGAAGCATTAAAAAAAAAAGAACTGGAACCCAAACAAAGGGCCGAAGAAGAGGCGAAAAAGAAAGAGGAGAAATTGGCCAGGAAAAAAGCTGGGGAGGAAAAAAGGAAAAAGGAGGAAGAGATCCTCAATTTGAAGCGAAAAGAAAAGCTCCGCCTGGAAGAAAAGCGCAAGGCTGAACAGGAAAGAATAGAAAGAGAACAGGAAATGGCCAGGATACTTGCTGAGAAAAAAAGGATTGAGGAACAGGAAAAACGCAAGCGCGAGAGGGAGAGAAAAAAGGTCCAGTATACCAGCTTTGGGCGCCGTGATCCTTTTATCCCTGTGGAACATGCGCCGCTTTCGGACAGAGACATAATCCTCGACCAGATGAAACTGGTAGGGATTATCTGGAATGCCAAAGACCCGCTGGCCGTGTTAGAGCATAGAACAGAACCTGCCATATCAATTGCTCTGAGAAAAGGCGATTCCATATCCAATGGCAAAGTCACTCAGATTACACGGCATAAAGTCGTATTTGAAATATCAGAATACGGGGTGTTCCGTTTCTATACCCTGAAGCTTAAATCTCCAAAGGAAAGGATGCTACCATGAAGCACCGGGACGTACTGAAAAGAATAATTCTCACGTTGTTCCTGATGGGCGGCCTGCTCTCAGGCCAGGATCAGAGCGAACCTCCTTCGGGTCAGAACCCGGATAATACCAACCAACCAGGGCCGGCCGCATCTTCTCAGAATGTTGCCAGGGATTTTTACTTCCCCAACCTGGATATTCGCTCAGCTTTCAAGGCCATATCCGCCGCAGGGAAGGTAGACATCGTCCTGTCTCCCACGCTTTCCGGCCGTCTGAACCTGACGCTGACGGCCAAAACCTGGAAGCAGGCTCTGGAGGTGCTGTGCCAGATGTACGGCCTTACCTATTCCATTGAGGACGAATACATCTACGTGCAGTCCCTTAAGGAATTCAACTCCCAGGAAAAAGAGGCTCAGCTGATTAGGGAGATAATCCACCTCAAACACACCAAGGTGGAAGATCTGCAAACCGCCGTAACCGGTCTCCTGTCTGAAAGGGGGAAACTGGCTATTGTGGAGATGTCCAACGCCTTTATTATAACCGACATTCAATCAAAATTAGGCGAGATAAAAAAAGCCATCATAAACCTTGACGTTGAAACCTATCAAGTACACATTCAAGCGCAGATAATCGAGGCAAGTTCAGACGCGGCCCAGGAATTGGGAATCAACTGGGGTTATGGAACCGGAGCGCCGGCACCTGATTTGAATGATGTTCCTTCAGCCAGCCAATCAGGAGCGGTTCTGGGCAGATCTTCTCCGGGAAGAGTGGCCAATCCCACTCTGGCCGTGGCAGCCAGGCTGCTCGACGGCAGGCTGGGCGCCTCCATTGAACACCTCCTTTCAGAGGGAAAAGGCGAAGTGGTTGCCAAACCGCAGATAACCACGCTTGATAATACCGAAGCCAGGATTTTTATCGGCGAACGGCGGCCCTTCAACAAGTTGGACGCGAATCTAAACTCCACCACAGAATTCGTGGACGCGGGAATCGAACTTATTGTCACTCCCCATATCACTAATGACAACAGGGTCATTCTCGACTTGTCTCCACAGAGAAGCGAGGCCCGCACTGACGCGATTACCCGCGGGCCCATTGTAACCACTACAGAGGCAAAAACTACAGTGGTGGTAAATGACGGCGAAACGGTAGTGATCGGGGGCCTGACATCCAAGGTTGAAAATGAAACTGAAAGGGGGATTCCATTTTTAAAAGACATCCCCTTACTGGGAATTCTGTTCAAACATACCTCAAAGAACATCGTTAAAAAAGACTTGATAATCTTCATCACCCCCTACATTGTTAAGAACGGTCAGGCCCAGCCCAGGACAGCCGCAATTCCTTTGCGAATGATCTCTGATATGGAGGAAGCCCGGTCTGCGGAAGAAAACCTGGAATCACCCAGGCATGATCCCCCCGACGAGATCCAGGAGGAAGAGATAAGTGATGAAAAGGTGGGGGATTTCCTCAATGAAATCGGCGGCGAGGCCCAGTACGAATAATACTTTTATGTGATCGAGCGGACCTTCCCTCCCTTCACCCCATTCCCTTCAGGGTCTGGGCAAGGGAGGGGGGGGATAAAACTGCCTTTAATCATCCCTGATTAAGTACGTTCCAATTTAATTCCACAAAAAACCTTCCCTTTTGCCGGTCTGTCCAAGGCCCAGTAGATAAGCATCAGCTGGATTTACCTCAACCAGGTTCGTAATCACAGGCCTAAAACCAATATTATTGATATTTGAATTTATTTGTTTTTTGGTGTTCTTTGATGTATAACAATCCCGAATTATAACACAAAAAAGCAAAGTTTTGAGAAAGCAATAAACTGTTCTTATAATTACATTATGATGAATATCATAAATATACTTATTACGTGGCACATACAGCCTATTTGCTGTATACTTGAAATAAATAGACATAATTTTTCCGATCTAAAAAGATCGACAGATATAAAGTATGACAGCGGCCGGCTTTCTCTTTTATCACACGTTTTTCCGTGTGCTCACAAAACTTGCAGTACCTGTAAGGTTAAAAATCTTCGGTAGCATTCGCTTTCCATTCAATCCACAAAAATCCCGGTTCCTGATGGCGAGAGACCTGCTCTGCCATCCGCTTCATACTATCCGTGTCAAGTCAGTTTTTATCAGCTTCTTAAAACCAACCGGTGTCCGGACCTTTGCTCATAAACAGCCGGCCGCTGTCTTATCTGCATTGTTCTTAGGGTGCCGGTTGGCCTTCAACCTTCTCACAGTACGAACTTTTTATAACCATATCTTTTTGCCAACCGATGTCCGGCTTTTCCCAGATAATCAGCCGGCCGCTGTCTTATCTGCATTGTGCCTCCGGCGCCGGTTGGCCTTCAACCTTCTCACAGTACGAAATCTTTATAACCATAACTTTTTGCCAACCGGTGCCTGGACCTTTGCTCATATACAGCCGGCCGCTGTCTTATCTGAGACTTCAGGCCGGGACCGGCTTGGCATCTTCAATTTCAATCACCGGACTCATTTGCCTGCGGCGACACAGGCGGGAGTTTAAGAAAGGAGACAGACCATGATTAATCCCGAAACAACCCTGGAAGAACCCAAAACAGAGCGATCCGCCGGAACCGTCGTACCGGAAACGGAAAACCTCATCAAGAAAGTACGCTTGATGGTTGGGATGACCCAGGAAGAACTGGCTTCACGCCTGAGGATCACCCAGCAAGTGGTTTCCAGGATGGAACATAATGGAGGCGGTGGAAACACTGTCAGCACGCTGATACGGGTGGCCGAAGCCACAGGCACCAGACTGAATATCGAATTCAAGGTCTAAGCGACAACCATTACTATGGATACGTCACTAACAATGGCAAACAGATGAAAAAAACAAGGCTGGTATGCATAAGGTTTTAAAAACAGGGCTTATGATTGCCATATTAGGCAGCCTGTGCCAGGCCACTTACAAGCAGTTTACCATTGGAAATGACGCCCATATCAATGATAAATCCGCAGATGACAACTATGGGGGCTCCTCCACCCTGTATCTGGGATACATAACCACGGAGGCTTTAGCGAATAGGGGACCCTACCGGATTGTCATCAATTTCCCCATAGACGACACCCTGCCCAGCGATGCCGTCATAGACAGTGCTGACCTGGCACTGTATTGCTCAGGCGAAGATGTGGCCAGCCCTGAATCAATCTGGGTATACCACCTGCTGCAGGACTGGCTGGAAGGCAGCGCAGACGGCGCCGAACAGGACGGCGCGGTCAGCTGGAACTCAAACAAACATAACGTTTCCACCTGGGATGCAAGCGGCGCCGCCACGGCCGGGACTGACCGCGGGGCCTCGGCCTATGACTCTGTGGTGATAAACGCCACCTCCACCTGGTTCAAATGGCGGGTGACAGGAGCTGCTCAGGATTGGGTTGACGGCGATTTAACTAATTACGGGCTCATCCTGGAAGGCACCGAAGCGGATGATCTGAGAAAGAATTTCAACTCACTGGACGCCGGGTCCAACAAGCCATACCTCGATGTATGGTATAGAGTACTGCCGGTCATAACCGGCCTCAGCTCCGGGGCCAACGCCACCGGAGACCAGGAGGACACCAGTACGGTAAATATTTCCTATGAAGTCAGCGACAGCGACGATGATAATGTGACTATAACGGCCCAGTACCAGGTGGGCGGAGCCGGCGGCTGGACTGCACTCACAAATACCTCCGGGGACATAGGCAGCGTGGAAGCCAATTCCTCATCCTCGGACCGGGTCATTGTATGGGACGCCTATGCTCAGCTGGGGTCCGGCATTGACAGCAGCTACATAGTCAGGGCAATAGCCACCGATGATGAGGGATACGCGGACACGGTAAGCACCTCTTCCTTTGTAATCGATACCAGGGACCCCGTTTCCCTGGCGGATTTCACTGTGGTGGACTCGGGTTTTTCTACGGTGGACCTGGAATGGACCGTGGCCAGCGAGGCCCATTTCAGCAAGTATGAGATCTGGTACGGGACCAACCTCACCAATGTGGAAGAAAGGAACGTATCGGCGTATGTATGGGACCCGGATGATTACGCTGTCATGAACACTATTTCCACGGACAGCGCCCAGGTAATCCTGCTGGAATACAACACCAAGTATTATTTCAAGTTATGGGCCATAGACTCAACCGGCAACGAAATGACCACGGATCCCGACAGCGCCAACACCCTCACCTCGGTAGTTCCGCTCATCACGGGATGGGACCCCATCGTCGATCCGGTGGCGGTGCAGATAAACACCGACAGCGTACAGGTGAAATACGAGGCCTGGGACCAGGACGATTCCGCCATCACCGTAACCATGGAAATGAAACTCAAGGACGATGCCTCCTGGACCGCCTGGGCCGACTTCAAGGCCAATACCGACGGGGACACCGGTTCAGTCGCGGTCGACATGGTGGAAGACCTTTCTGTCTACTGGGACGTGCGCACCCAGTTCGGCTCAACAGACACCACTGCTTACATCAGGATTCTGGCCGAGGACGATGGCAGCAATATCGATACGGCGGCTACGGCGGAATTCATCATAGACACCGAGGTTCCCTCCTTTTCCGCCACGCTCTCGTCCACCGACACCACCATGAGCACCGTGGCCCTGAGCTGGTCCAGCGCCGCCACAGACGGGAATTTCAATCATTATGAAGTATGGTACGGCATAGATTCCACCAGCGTGCAGAACCGCAGCAACGCGGCGGAATGGGACAACGATCCGGACGACAGCAATCTTGCCAGCGCTGCCACTACTTCCACCACCATCACCGGCCTGCTGGCCGAAAGAACATACTACTTCCAGGTATGGGCCATGGATGATTACGGCAACGAAACGGCTATCAACGATACGGCCGTCACCACCCTGGCCGAAACAGACGCGGATTCAGTGGTCCAGCTCACCGACCTTGATGACAATATGATAGAAAACTTAAATACCAGTTATAATTACGGCAATGACGCCACGCGGGGCGGGGCCACGGCAGGCAAGGTCGGTTCCGGCGGGGGCGGCAGCTACGTTATGCGCTCCCTGGTGAAGGTGAATGATTTCAGCGATGTGCCCACCGGGGCCACTGTTCTCCTGGCTGAATTTAAGTCCTATTGCGGGTCGGTGGGCAGCGCCACCAACCAGACCATCACTCTCTACAGGGTATTGAGGGACTGGAATGAGGGAACTGGAACGGGCCAGGACCAGGCCAACATGAGCAACTGGACCGAATACGCCGATGAAAACACCTGGACCACGGCCGGCGTAGGATCCGAGGGAAATGACCGATCAGCCTCTGTGGTGAGCGCCTCGGTGGGAAACACCGGCTGGTATACCTGGGACATAACCCAGACCTTTAAGGACTGGCACTCGGGCGATAGCGCCAATTATGGCATGGTGTTCATCTCCAATGCCGAAGGGACCAACGAATCCTATAAGAATTTCCACGCTTCCGAAGGGGCCAACGTTCCGTACGTGGAGGTGACCTATGTGCTTTATCCTCCCCAGGTCACGGGACTGGGGGCGACCAGTACCGTGACTGCTTCGCAAGACGAGACGGATTCCGCCACCATCCAGTACGAGGTCTATGACCAGTACGACGCCACAGTTACCGTGACCCTGCAATACAAGCCGGACGGGGGGTCCTGGACCGCCGCCACCGATACCGCCGGGAACATAGGCGCCGGAGTGGACGCCACCAATGAGTACGCCGATCGTACCATTAGATGGAGCGTTCGTGACCAACTGGGCGATGCCATAGACGGCACCTATTACGTGCGCGTCATCGCCAGTGACGGCGGGCTGGCCGACACCGCGCAGAGCGCGGCCTTCGGCCTGGACACCAAATCTCCGGTGGGGCTGGCCGACTTTGCCGTGGTGGATCCTTTAAGCACTTCAGTGAGTTTTTCCTGGACGGCATTATCCGATGAAGGACATTTCGACCACTATGAAATCTGGTACGGTTCTTCTAAAAGCGAAGTGGAAAACCGCAACGGATCAGCCCTGGAATGGGACGGGGACAACAACAACGGCATGAAGGACATAGCCACCACCAGCATGATTGTTACCGGTTTGAGCCCTTCCACCAAGTATCATTTTAAAATCTGGGCCGTGGATGCCATGAATAACGAAGCTACGATAACAGGGGACAGCACAACCACCCTGGATGACCCGGCGCCCACGGTCACGGGCTGGGACCAGGCCGCCCAGGTTGACGCCGAGCAAATAGACTCCGGCACGGTCCGGGTGGGCTATGAGGTAAGCGATGACAACGATACCACGGCCGTCTGTTCGCTGCAATACTGCCTGGCGAGCTCCTGTTCCTGGACAAACCCGTCCACGCTTTCCGGGGATTACGATACCATTTCTACGGGAGCGAGCATAGATGACACCCTGCAGTGGGACGTATACACTGATTTGATCCCCGGTACCACAGACGCCGCCTATAACGTCAGGGTCCACTGCATCGACGACGACAGCAATACAGACACCACGGTCTCCGGCAGCTTTGATATAGACCTGGTGGACCCCTCGGGACTGGCCGGCCTGACAGTTGGGGCCACAAATGCCACCGACGTGGGGCTTTCCTGGACGGTTACCAGCAGCGAATCCCATTTTTCCCATTATGAAATTTGGTATGGCACCAGCCAGTCGGACGTCCAGGGCCGCACCGGAACGGCCCTGGAATGGGACCAGGACAATGACGCATCCCTGGCCACCATGGCCACCGACACCACCAATATCACTTCGCTCATTCCCTCCTCCACCTATTACTTTAAGATATGGGCTCTGGATTCCATGGGCAATGAGGACACGGATACTGACGTAAACACCACCACCCTGGCCACAAATGATCCAGTGGTGACGGGATGGGATGACGCGCCTTATGTCAATGCCGCCCAATACCACCCAGACAGCGTGAGAGTGGGGTATGAGGTTGATGACGCCAATGACGGCACGGTAGACATAAAAGTGGAGTACAAGCTCTACGGCGGCAGCTGGGACAGCAATGACAGCCTGGAAACCACTTCCGGGGACATAGGCACGGGCATAGACACCTCGGCCACGGGAAATGATACCATCCTCTGGGACGTCGACACGGACCTGCCCAACACAGATACCGTGTACCTGGTCCGGGTGATAGCCACCGACGGCTCATCCAATAGGGACACCACCGAAAGCGATACTTTTGCCATCGATACCAAAATTCCGGCCGGGCTGGCCTCCCTGGCGGGATCGGACTCCACGGGCACCACGGTTACCCTGGGGTGGACCGCAGCCACGGACCGGAACTTTGATCACTATGAGATCTGGTACGGCACCACCCTGGCAGAGGCGCGGGACAGCTCCGGCACGGAATGGGACGATGGCGACGACGGCGCCCTGACGTCAGCTGCCACCACCTCCACCACCATCACCGGACTGAGTATAAACACCTTGTATTACTTCAAAATCTGGGCCTTCGACGCCATCGGAAACGGCGACTCCACTGCTTCCATAGACAATTACACCAAGAATATGGTGGCCGCAGCATGGAGCAAGACAGGCCTGGGCCCTGTGCAGGGCGGGGCCATTACCGAGAACCGGATTTATATAGGCACAGGATCCGGCGTTAACAGGCTCTTCAGCTATAATTTGAGCGACGGGCAGCAGAAATGGTTTTTTTCCACCTCGGCATACGGGGCATGCAACATGCCCACTTATGTCTACGACACGGACGTAAGCAAATACAAGATCTTCGCTTCAGCCGGAGAATACGTGATAGGCAGGCAGGATGATATTTCTTCCTCTTCCGAAGTCTTCACGCCCCTTGATCTCAACGCCACGGCGGGCAATCCCTATGCCAGCCCGGACGACTCCACGTTTTTTATTACCTATACAAACTACATAACAAGGTATAATTACATTAATGATTCCACCATGAGCGGATGGCCGGTGAACCTGGCCGACGTCAGCCTGAGCGCGGACCTCGTGGTAAAAAATGATGAGATATATGTCGCCACGGCCACGGGCGGGGGCGGATATGTCTACAAGTATGATTACGACGGAACCCAGACCGGCGCCGGTATCAACATGGGCACAGACGTTCAGCTGCCCCTGCTGGTGGACAGGAACACGCTTTATGTGACACCCGCCACCTCCAGCCTGTACGCCATCACTATTTCCACCTGGTCGTTTAAATGGTCTCCCACTTCCGTGAACCTGGGTACCGCCAACACCGGCCCGGCCTTTATTATGGGAAAGACCTCCGACGACACCGCCAACACCGGAGACATCTACGTTGCTGTGGAAAACAACGTGAAGAAAGTATCCGACAACGGCTCAGGCATAGCGGCCACTGTCGACTGGGCTTATGACGCACTGGATACCGTAAACGCAGCTCCCCTGCCCTGGGACACCGTTGTGTACTTCGGCCGGCAGGGAGGGCGATATTATGCCATAGACGACAACGCCTCCAGCGCCGCAACCATGACCAATTGGCCCTACAGCGACGCTTCTGACGACGCTGACGCCGGTCCCTGGATAAGCGAGGATGCCGGTCTGGTGATATTCGGCACCGCCGGAGGCAACCTGGACGCCTTTACGCTGGAATAGGATCGCCTGCCCGGCCAACTGGACTATATACCGAGCCTGGAAGTTTTCAATAGAACCTATTCTTTTCCCGTAAAAATTATACTTTTCATAAGCCTTTTATGATTACCGTTCAACTAGAGGAAGGAATTGAAGAGGTTGAAAACCACTCATCATTGTAATGAACTGAGGGCTTCAGATGCTGGACAACAGGCGGTCCTTCAAGGTTGGGTAAACCGGCGCAGAGATCATGGTGGAGTTATTTTTATTGATCTCAGGGACCGGAATGGCAAAACCCAGGTTGTTTTTAAACCAGAACACAACCTTGCCGTCCTTGAACAAGCCGAAAGCTTACGGCATGAATACGTTATCCAGGTGAGCGGAGTAGTGAAAGCAAGGCCCCAGGGCATGATAAATCCCAACCTGGACACCGGCGAAATTGATGTCCTGGGAGACGAACTGGTCATTTTAAACCCCAGCGAAACAACCCCAATCCTTGTTAATGAAAAAGAAGAAGTCCCCGAAAGTGAGGACATACGGTTGAAATACCGGTATCTGGACCTGAGGCGGCCCCGCAACCAGAAACTCATACGTTTAAAAAGTGAATTTATTTACTGCTGGCGCAGGGCGCTTCATGATTGCGGATTTGATGAAATCGAAACACCCATTCTGATGAAAAGCACCCCTGAAGGGGCCCGGGATTTTCTGGTTCCCAGCCGGATGAATCCTGGAAAATTCTATGCTTTGCCCCAGAGTCCCCAAACTTATAAGCAGATGTTGATGATTGCGGGATTTGAAAAATACTACCAAATTGCGAAATGTTTCCGCGATGAAGATTTACGAGCTGACAGGCAACCTGAATTTCTGCAGATTGACTGTGAAATGTCTTTTGTGGATTGTGAGGACATTTACAGACAGTTTGAGCAAATAGTGTCCAGGGTAGTGAAGGAAGTCTGGAAAAAAGACCTGCCAATGCCCTTCAAGCGCATGCCCTATTCAGAAGCAATGATGAAATTTGGCAGCGACAAGCCGGACCTGAGATATGGCTTAGAGATTTCTGATGTAAGTGAAATCGTCCGTGAGAGCGGTTTTAAGGTCTTTCAGGACACAGTGGCCTCCGGAGGAGTGGTGCGCGGGTTGTCAGCTCCCGAATGCTTTGATTTCACCAGAAAAACAATAGACCAACTCTCGGCTTTTGTTGGAAATTTCGGAGCAAAAGGCCTTATCTGGATGAGATGCAAACCGGAAGGTTTGGAATCACCTGTGGCGAAATATCTCAAACCGGATGAATTGGATGAGTTAAAGCTACGGCTGAAGGGAGAGAATGGTGACATGCTTTTCCTGATCGCCGGTCCGGAGAACATTTCTGCCATTGCTTTGGGCCAATTACGTCGCAAAATCGCGGAAATAAAACACCTGACTCAGGGAAAAGAACATGAATTCGTGTGGATAACTGATTTCCCCATGTTTGAATACAGCGAAACTGAACAACGCTACCTGTCCATGCATCATCCTTTTACCGCTCCGCATGATGATCAAATTGAATTATTAGAGAAAAATGACCTGAAAAACATTATAGCAAAGGCATATGACCTGGTATTGAACGGAGCGGAAATCGGAGGCGGATCCATAAGAATCCATCAGCGAGACCTCCAGAAAAAAGTTTTTTCCTGTTTGGGTCTTTCTGACAAAGAAGTTACCCGAAAATTCGGATACTTTGTGGAGGCTTTTCAGTATGGAGCGCCACCTCATGGAGGAATAGCCTTTGGACTCGACAGATTCTGTGCCACCCTTGAAAACAGGGAATCCATACGGGATTTTATACCATTCCCCAAAACTACTTCAGGCGCGGCGCTTATGGAGGATTGTCCTTCTGAGGTGGATCAGGAACAACTGGATGAATTAAAGCTTAGGCTTGCTGACAGTGATTAATCAACTTACAGCGGGGATTTTTTCCGGGAGAGAGGTATCAGGAGGGCAAGACACCACAACCAACTCATTGAAGGATGATTTTGACCAGGATTCTAAATGGATAAAAGGACAGAGTACGCCAAAGGTGATAATTCTCTGTCTCATAGTATCTCAATTGTTAAAAAACTATCTTTATTGACGAGTCATGCTGAAAGGTTTAGTTTTTCCTGAAGGTCGAGAGGTAAAATATGTTTAAAAAAATGAAATTATATCCACTTCCTTTCATCTTCCTATCGGGTATTGTTTTCATGTCACTGTTAAACTGTTCCGGCAACAAGCCCAAAGCAGAAGCAGAAGATGAAACAATGGGAGTAGAAGCAACCGGTAAAAGCCAAGAAGTTGAAGAAAGCAAGCAAGCCGCTGAATCTGCTGAATGGGAAGCCCATCGGTTACGTGAAGAACTCAACAGGAAGAAAAAGGCAAGTCAGTAGTTTGTTGCTGCATCTGCTTGATTTGATCACAAGCCGTTCGCGCCCTTGTTTCATTTTTCGTTTTTTTTGTATCTGCTTCTGCCTCGCACTGTTTGCGGCCTGCGCGAGTAAACCAAATCAGGAAGAACTCAACCGGCTGGAAGACGCCCGCAAAGCCGCAGCATCTGCAGAAGCCCAGTTACAGCAATTAAAAAAAGAACGGTTGGAACTGGAAGAAGAACTCGCCAGACAAAAGAAATTGCTTGAGCAGAAGCAGAAAGAAGTGGATGATACAAAATCAACTATGCCAGAATGATTCAAGTCACCTATCCCGTTGATGATATTGAAAAAACGCAATTGGCCGGTCCTGCTGAATCCAATTTTATTAAAATTGAAAAAGCCTGCGACCTGAAGGTACTGACGCGTAACCCGGGAATTGTCCTCCAATCATCCAGTGAAGATACCATACAAAGAGCTACCCAGGCCCTGGACAGGATGCGAAACCTTGTGAAGTCCGGCATGGAATTGTCTGACTTCCTGGTACAGGAATCTCTCCGGCATCCAATAAAAAAAACAGACATCCCGGATAAACGGCCATCTAACGAATATTTTCTGGAACAGCCTATTTTACTGGACAGATGGGGCAAACCGGTGCAACCGAGAACCCCGGGACAGGTGCAGTTTGTGAAGTCGGTTCATGATTATGACCTTGCTCTTACCTCTGGACCTGCCGGGACCGGTAAGACTTTTTTAGCAGTAGCCCTGGCGGTTTCTTATCTACGGCAAAGAAAAGTATCAAAAATCATACTGGTGAGGCCGGCTGTGGAGTCCGGCGAGTATTTGGGATATCTCCCGGGAGATCTGAGAGAGAAAATCGCCCCTTACATGACCCCGCTTTTTGACTCTCTCAATGTGCTACTGTCCCAGGAAGAAGTTTTGGAATTGAGGGAAAACGAACAGATTGAAATCGCGCCCCTGGCTTACATGAGGGGAAGGACCCTGAATAATTGCTTTATTATCCTTGATGAAGCGCAGAACACCACCATATCGCAGATGAAAATGTTTCTGACCAGGATTGGGATAAAAAGCAAGGTCATAGTGACTGGGGATGAATCTCAGAAAGACCTGCCCGGGAACAAAGCCTCAGGCCTGACCCATGCGAGGAAAATTTTGAAAAATATAAAGGGCATATGTCAGGTCGTCCTGACACCGAGAGACGTTGTCCGTCACCGGCTGGTCATTGACATCATCAAGGCTTACGAACATGCACACGCTCATTCCTGATAAATCCTTGACGGGGAAACTTGATATTAAACACTGCCAAACCTATATTTGCACCGGCTTGAGGTAGATTATTATGCAGGATAGTTTCTTTGGAAAAAATAATTATGTCCTTTTCTTAATAGGTCTGGGGTTACTTATTATCGGGTTTTACGCTCTTTCGAGACCTCCGGTAAACAGCGTTTGGTCAATGACCGTGGCCCCCATAATTTTATGTATTGCCTATTGTGTGGTTTTTCCGGTAGCTATCATGTGGCATAAAAACAACAAGGATAATGATAAGGAAAAGGGCGCTTAGCTCAGTTGGTTCAGAGCATCTGCCTTACAAGCAGAGGGTCGTAAGTTCAAATCTTACAGTGCCCATTTTTTGAGAAGAGTGAGAAATAAGGAGTCAGAAGTTAGAGGACTGTAGTGGTCAGGAATCAGGAGTCAGGAGTCAGATCGGATACTTACCTAACTGACCCCTGAAAACTGAAACCTTAATTCTGAATATGCGGAGTGGTAGCTCAATTGGTTAGAGTACCTGCCTGTCACGCAGGGGGTTGCGAGTTCAAGTCTCGTCCATTCCGCCATCTTCTTCTCACCCATTTCTCCTGCGCCGTTATCTTTCTCTTCATTGTCTGTGCCTGCGCTAAGAAACCTTCTCCGGCGGAAATGGACGACTTGGAACAGTCAAAAGATGCTGCCACCACGGCAGAAGACCAGGTCAGACTGCTGGAGGCAGATCTATCCAGGCTCGAGGCGGAGCGCGAAGAAGAAAACCAAATTCTGGAGCGGAACCAAGCGGAACTGGAAATGGTCAAGCAAAAAAAGGGGCGGTAGGGAAAGTGTGACCAGGAAACCTTCAATAATTTTTTTAGCGCTTGTCATATCCCTGGCCGCAGAGGAAATGACCTATGAAAGCTACCAAGAACAGTTGAATGATGCTAAAACCAGAGAAGAATCCGCACTGCCGAAAATCGCCAAGTTAAAAACCAGAATTGCAGCCCTTAAATTGGAACTAAAAGAATTAAGGGAAAAATCTCAGAAACTATGGAGGGAAATTCTTTCCGTAGCAGGCATAACACAGCAGGAATACGATGAATTTATCAATCAGCTTGATGAGCTGAAAACAGACGTAAATACCTTTTCCTCTCAGTATTCCGAAGACCTATTCGTATGGGACAAAGCCATAACAGAGGGGGAAAAAAACCTGGCCGGGCTCAGGAAACATAAAGCCGCTATTATTCCCAGGCTGGAAGAGCATTTTACTGGTATGGAACAGTCATTTAGCGATTCACGGCAGGCAAGGGAACAGGCGTTGAGCGATGCCAGACATGCAAAGGAACAGACATTGAGCGATGCCGGGCAACCAGGAGAACCGGCCAACTCTTCTATCCCAATGGCCGACACCTATACGGTCCGGGAGGTGCCGGGAGATAGGGACTGCCTATGGCACATCGCAGAGAAGCCGGAAATATTCGGAGATCCGGAACGGTGGCCGGAAATATACCGGGCCAACGAGCACCTTATTAAGAATCCGGATCTCATATTCCCAGGTCAGGTGTTGACGATTCCCAGGTGATGTAACTCTGGAGAATACTAGAGTGATGGAGTACTGGGCTCTGGTAGTAAGGAGTGGGGAGTAAGGAGAAAAGAGATAGTCGCCATCACCTGTCACACCGGGCACAGACCCAGCGTCTTGCCTTGGTAAATTACTACCAAGATTACCTGGGAAAGATGCCGGATCAAGTCCGGCATGACAAGATCGAGAGCCTCACACCTGACACCTGACACCTGACACCTGACACCTGACACCTGAATATATCCATAATCTATACCTCACTATCTAAAAAAAACTACCTTATGATAAATATCGAGGTGTAAATGAAAAAACAATTCAAGCTGCTGACAATTCTCCTTTGCCTGGCATGTTTTTCAGACTGTGATCTCTTTTCCTCAGCCAAAGAGAAACTCAATATACTCAAGGTTGAATTTTCCTCTCTGGGATTTGGCTTGGGAAACCTTCTCTATCCTTCCGGTCCTGCCCTGGCCACGGCGGATTCATCTGACTTTGGTTTTGACCTCACCTGGTTGATAAAGGCCACTAATCCAAACTCGGACCGGGCTGTTTTTCAGGGGGCGGACGCCATCCTTGGTCTGAATAACGTCAATAACGTCGTCACCGCTCCCGTACCGGCTTTTACGGTGGAAGGAGACTCCAGCACGGAAGTGTCTATTGTTTTTCCTTTCCGGCTTGATAATCCTGCGCTGACAGACAACAACCTTTACCTGAAAATCCTAAATGGCGAAAGCATACCCTACACGCTTGACGCCACCCTTTTTTTCAACCTGATTGCCCCCATAAGGGGAGACACGCTTGGCAATAAATCCATCACCCTGGAATTACTTGATGCTTCTATCCCCACCCGGCCGGACCAGGCGGCTATTGATTATTTTTTGACGGCGCTTGATTCTCTATAGTTGAGATGAATCATTAGTCATTAGCGCCTCCTTGTAACACCTTCATGGGGTGTTGGGCGCGTCATTAGGTCATGGGTTGGAATTATTTTACCTTCTCATGACCCAATGACGCGCCGACGGCGCAAATGGCTAATTACTCAGATAACAACAACGACGATCTAATAGAGAAAAATCCTTTTAACTATTGTCTTTTCCCCCACCCTGGCATGTATCACATAAACGCCCTGCTTATCCAGCATATCCAACCGATACGTCTGCGGTCCGCTGCTCCTTGTCTGAAAGATATTGCGGCCCTTAATGTCCTGGACCTCAAGGTAGTGCTCTCCAGGGCTGTTAATTTCAACAGCCGCAGGGGTAATATTCAAGAATGAGGGATTCCCGGAAATCCGGACTCCGGTGGCATTGCAGGAACCGTCGTCATGGGTGGCTTCAGGCTCAAAATTATCGGCATCGGAATTCGTGCAGCCCCAGAAAATCGGCGAATCAAAATCGCGGATTTGCATGTTCCGAAATGATATGCCGGAAGCCTCGACCTGAATAGATACATTACCCGAATCAACCGGATCTCCCCCAAAGGTCACGTCCTCCCCCTGGGCCGCTTCTATGCCGCTGAGGTAGTGGGTCACTAAGTCGCTACCATGGACTTCGATCTCCATGGTATACCATTCCCCGGCAGGGTGGTCCCTGCCCAATTCCTGGGCATTGGAGCCGCCGTTGCCATAGCCTGATTTCGTGGGAGTGACCGATACCATACCGTCATCGCCTATTCCATTAATGGCAGTGGGATGTCCGGTATACATATTGGATTCAATACAGGGAGGCCAGATGTAATCGCTCTGGATATGATACAGTATGCCTGAATTGTAAGCTTGAAAGCCCTCATCATTAGTCTCATCAAACCTGTAATCCACCCTGAATCGGTAGTTGGCGTACTTCTTTTTAGTGGCCAGATATCCGAAAAGCACGCCTGTTTCCTCATAGACAGTATGCGTAATCACTCCACCGGCCTCAAGGACAAAGGTCTGATTCGGATCGTCGGCGGGATCATCATAGCGCACACCCTCTGCGTCAGGAGGCCAGGTGGGAGACCCTATGCCGGTGACACTGTAAACATTGGCAAATCCCACAGAGTCATTTACCACATCTACCCAGAGGGTATCCTGCCTTAAACCCCAGGAAAAAGAGGCCAACAGACAAATAATAAACCCTATACTCAAATTTCTATTCATTTTTATACTCCTGATAAATATATGAGAAAAGCCTCTGCAAAAGTTAAAAGAAAGTTTCCACTAACTTACCTTAATCTAAATTATTTATCGATAATTATCAGTGCAATCATCAAATCCAGGCTCTTGAAAACTTATTTACCGGCCTTTTTGGCGCAAAAAAGGCTTATGGGACTAAAAGGCGGGTTGAAAAACCTTTTAATTTCTATGTACTATTTACGGCAGGATTATTCCGGCAACAGGGCCGAAAAGACCATTCCTCATGAGGTTCCGATTTTAACAAATATCAGGGCTGCGTACCGGTTCCTGGCTGATTTCCGCCAGGATTGCAGGGCAAAGGTGAAGTGGCACTATGCCATCATACTGCTGTTTCCCTGCCTCTTCGGTTGCGTTTTCCACTTTTATAACCGGTGGGCTGCTGTACTGGGCTTCACCTTCTGTCTGTTTTTTTTCATCGGGCTCCACAAGACCCGTATTCTCAACCTGAGTCTTGTTTTTTGCCTGTGGTGTGTGTTGCTGCACGTTTTCCATGAGAAAACCGCCATACCCGGGCAACTGAACCAGATAACCGGAAGGGCCCGTAATTTTTCTTCGGGCGCATACATGAAAAAAATCATACTGAAGACAGATTATGGCACCGGCATTGTCCAATCAAAAACCATGCCCGAGAGGATTTTCCCCGGACAAGGTGTAAAGGTATACGGCCGATTTCAACCTCTGGAACCGCCCACCAATCCGGGTCAATTCGACTATGCGAAATACCTGGCTTCCCAGGACATAAGCTGGCTTTATCAGGCAGATTCCATGACAGTAACGTCCCGGGCAAATTTCCTGTTCCGCGCCGTTGCGAAGGTCCGCCTGTTTCTGGAACGGGCCCTGGAAAAATCCATCAGTCCGGAAGCTCTGCCTCTGGTTCAGGCCGCCCTGTTGGGCACCCGTGACCTGCTTCCCAATGAAATCCGGGAAAACTTCGCCAACTCCGGAATGTTCCATCTGCTGGCCATCAGCGGGCTGCACGTGGGAATCATAGCGCTGGTATTAATTCAGCTGTTGACTTTTTTGCGGCTCCCCAGGAAATGGGCCTACGGCACAGCCGCCCTCCTGCTCGTCCTGTACATTCCGGTCTCAGGTGCTTCCATAAGCGTCATCCGTTCTGTTATCATGTTCGGTTGCCTGGTAATCACCGTGTTTTTAGAAAGGCCGCGATTCACCCTGAGCAATCTGGCGCTTACCTGTACCCTGTGCCTTCTGATCATGCCTTACCAGATACTGTCTCTTGGATTTCAGCTTTCCTTTTGCGCAACCTATTTCCTCCTTTACTACTCAAAAACCATTTCGGCAATTTTGAACGGATACGGCCTCCGCAATTCCTTTATGAGAGCTGTTATGTCAACGATACTGGTAAGCGGCCTTTTGTTCTTTGCCACCCTCCCCTTCCTGGCCTACACCATACATCAAGTTTCACCACTAGCCATTTTCGGCAATATCCTTACTATCTTTCTCACCTCCGGAATGGTGCTTACCGGTTCTCTTTCCATAGCTCTGTCTCCATTGTTCAATGCCCCGGCCCTCTGGATGGGAGAAACCTGTTCCCTGTTTGCAAACCTGCTTCTTGTTTCAGTGGAAAAGCTGAGCCGGATTCCCTTGAGCCGTCTGTTTCTTCCTTCCCTTTCCTGGCTGCTGGCCGGATTAATAGGCTCCCTCCTGCTGATTATTCCTTTTGCCCTTTCCAGAAGAAAACTCAAGCCCATCGCATTATCATATCTACTCTGTTTTTCACTGATTTATGCTTTTTCCAGCCTGGCAAATGTTATCAGCGAACCCGCCCGGATCACTTTTCTTGATGTCGGCCAGGGAGACGCAGCCTTTATCAGCCTGCCCGGTGATTATCATGTTTTACTGGATGCCGGACCTGGAAGTGCGCAATCCGGAAGCGGTAGATATACTATCCTCCCCTTTTTAAAGTATTCGGGTATCAATGAGCTCGACCTGGTCATCTTAAGCCACGGTGACCTCGACCATTATGGGGGACTCAGATTCCTTATTCCCCGGATAGATATTAAAAAGGTGGCATATTCAGGTGATTCCTCGTCAGCTCAGGCCTGGGCACAGACAGTTCAAATGCTGATTAACCACGATATACCTCTTATCATTATCCACTGCCGCGATACACTCTATAAACATCCTCATGTTTCTCTCAGCGTCCTCAGCCCATGCCGTGAAAACCAGTTTTCAACCAGGAACGACAATTCCGTGGTAGTGTCATTAACCATGCACGGGAAAAGAATCCTTTTAACCGGCGATATAGAAAAAAGGGCAGAACAATGGTTGGCTGGTATTCCCGGTACACAATCCGATATCGTTAAAATCTCCCACCACGGCAGCGCTACCGCTTCCACGGCGGAATTCCTGAAAGCGGTCAGCCCTGGGGCAGGCATTATCAGCGCAGGGCGGAACAACCGCTTCGGGATGCCGCATACCGCCGCCCTGGAAAGGCTGGCAAACCAGGGAGTTGAGATTTATTCGACAATATCTCATGGTGCGGTAAGCTTTAATTCCAATCGGTTCAGGAGCAGCTGGGAATTCATGGTCCCGGACAGATAAGCGCCTCTCGGTTACCTGCCCGGGTTAGAAATCCGGTCTGCAATTTTTTACCTTGGAATCATATGCATGATGATGTAGACAATGAATTTATCCATTCGATCTTTAAATCAACGGAAATCTCCAGAAAACCCATAACCGGCATTGTACAGGGATATCATATTCTTCCTTATATTCTCGTAGGGCCAAATACCGCCAAAGATTCCGGATCAGTCAAATTAAAGGGTGAAATCACGGTCAGCCCCAAACTGGTTTTTTCACCCCACCCGAATAATGAAAAATTCGAGGAGATTTTTGAAGAGCCGGAACCCTTCATGGACAAGAGCATTGTCAGCAGAACCTTTTCCTTTAAGATTGCACCGCAGGAGAACAAAAACATTAAAGGAGGAAACCTTACCATTGAGATTTTTGAAGCCTGTGATAAAGAAATCCTGAAAAATGTCCTGGAAGAACTGGAGAGACAGGAAAAAATAAACACCGGGGTAATTTGGTGCCCTCATCCCCGGTTTTATCCCATCAGCCTGGAAAAATTCATCCACTCCATACTTGATAGGGAATTCAGTTAACCAAAGATTGCCTCTATATATTTAACGGCATGCCAGCGGCGTACCGCTGGTACGCCGATATATCAAGTATATCTTAATAAGTGATAAGCGGATTATACACCAGTTGACAACCCCCACAGCCCCTTGTACACCGCGCTCTTGACCTGATGACAGGCCACTTTTCTATTATCTCCATGGTTCACCAGGCGCGGGTTCCTGGTCTCACAGGGCCTGATGGGATTGGAAAGATAGAAAGGACAGCGATTACGGAAAGGACATCCCTCCTGGAACCGGCTGGGTTCCACGTCAGGGTAATCTTTTAAAATCTCATGGAACTCATCGGGAAATGTGCTGGGTACGGAGGCCAGTAACAATTTAGAATAAGGGTGCAGAACCCTGTGTACAGTGAAAAACTCCACAGGAGCCTCTTCCACCAGGTTGCCCATGTACATTATCCCAATATTATGGGCCATCTTTCTCACCAGTCCCAGATTATGAGAAATATACAGATAAGACAAATCCAATTGGTACTGAAGGTCCATTAAAAGTTCTATGATACTGGATTTCAGTGACATATCCAGGCTTGCGACAGGCTCATCACATACCAGGAATTTAGGCCGGGTAATAATAGCCCTGGCAATCGCCGCCCTCTGCTTCTCACCGGTGCTTAAACCCGGAGGATGCCTGAGCAGATGTCCCTCGTTCAGACCGACCTGCTTAATAGTCTGCCAGATTAATTCCTGCTTTTGCTGCCTGCTCATTTCTTTTTCTTTTTCCAGTTCCTCATACAGAACCTGGCTGACGGTCATGCCGCTGTTTAGCACTGCTTCGGGATTCTGAAAAAGCAACCTGATATGACGCCTGAGCTCTCTCAACCGTGGTTTCGGCAGAGCCAGTATATTCTTGCCGTTGAACCAGACCTCCCCGGAATCAACCGTTTGCAGTGCCAGAAGCGAAAGGGCCACGGTTGATTTACCACAAGCGCTTTCTCCCACCAGTCCGTAGGTCTTACCCGGTTTTATTTCCAGGCTGACATCGTCCACAGCCAGGAATTCCGAGTCTCCCAGAGAAAATTTCTTTACCAGGTTTTTTGCTTCTACCAGTGTCTGCATGGCTGTCTTCATTATTCCTTAGGCGTTTGAGGAGTCAGTTGCCAGGGTTCAGGGGTCAGTGAGGCAGGTATGCAATCTGACTCCTGATTCCTGACCACTACTGTCTTCTTTCTTCTGGCCTCTTTCCCTTGATGGTCTATCACCTGATTCAGAATTTATAATCCAGAATTCATAATTATTCTGCTCTCTTCCGTCCCCTTATCCTTCGTTCTCCTATTTTCAGGAAAGAATGGAGAAGGCCCTGGGTATACCTATGTTTCGGATCCTGGATAATCTCTGCAGTGTTTCCCGATTCAACAATTTTTCCTTTTAACATCACGTAAATCCTGTCTGATACTGAACGGACCACTCCTATATCATGGGTTATCAGCAACATGCTCAACCTCCTGTCTTTCTTCAGCCTTAGAAAAAATTCCAGCAACTTGGCCTGGGTGGTAACATCCAGGGCCGTAGTGGGTTCGTCAGCAATAATCAGCTTGGGATTGCAACAGAGCGCCATGGCAATCATGACCCTCTGTGCCATGCCGCCACTGAGCTGATGAGGGTGTTGGTCCCACACTTTTTCCCCTTCCACGATTCCTACCTGGGTCAGCATTTCCTGCCCGTACTTGATGGGATCCGGAGTCTGAATCTCACTTCTAGCTATGGATTCCAGCAGATGACCCTTGATGGAAATGAAGGGATTCAGAGCTGACTTTGGTTCCTGGAAAATTGCGGCAATCTCCCTTCCCAACAGGGGCCTCAGCAATTGTTTCTGCTTTTTTTGAAAGGCCGAAAACCTTTTAGCTATTTTACCTTTCTTTTCCCTGATGTATTTGGAAGGATCCGGCAATATGGAGCTGCCTTTAAAAAATGCTTCCCCGGAACACACTCCAGGCAAAGCGTCAATGAGTCCCAGTATGGCATGAGCGGAGGTAGTTTTCCCGCTGCCCGACTCGCCAATCAGTCCCACTATTTCCCCGGGATGGACTTCCAAACTCAAGTCTATGACCGCTTTAAACCTGTCTGCGGTATCGCCAAAGTCAACGGAAAGGTTCCGGACTGATAACAATTCCTGATTATTTTCGTTCACGGTACTCCAGCCTCGCGTTTAACCCGTCGCCCAGATAAAAAAAGCCCAAGATCGCCGTCACTATGGCTACAGCGGGGAAAAAAGTGATCCAGTAATATTCACTGAAAAACGCCAGTCTGCTCCCTTCAATAATATTTCCCCAGGAAACATCAGGGGGTTTTGTCCCAAACTGAAGATAACTCAAGGTCGTTTCCACCAGAATAGACTCGGACATGATTATGGATGCCTGAACAAAAAACATAGTGCGGTTCTGGAACCAGAACAAATGCCGCGCCATTATCTTCCAGTCGGACAGGCCGCTTTCCCTGGCCGCCAGCACAAAGCCCATATTGGAGAGAGCGCGGACCCGGTTTCTCATCAATTCCGACACACGGGGTACGATAGTGAGCCCCAGAACCACCATGGTAATATAAACATTAGGTTCCAGAGCACAAATTACTACCAATATAAGCACAAACCTGGGAAAGGAAAGAATTACACTGTTTAAAAACTGTATGAATTCGGCCCAACGGCCTCCATAATATCCTCCTGTTATTCCCAGCGGTATCCCAAGTCCCAGGGCAACCAGGCAGGTCAGCAATCCCGGTAGGATACAGGACTTGGCGCCGGCGACTAACAGGGCCAAGAGGTCCCGTCCGTCCCTGTCCGTGCCAAAATAATGACTGTGCTTTGTTCCTGCGGCCCCAGCTGTCGAGGATTCTTCCCGGCTTTCCTCCCCCGCCAGGTAGCTAAGGTCTTCTTCTTCCTCAGCGAAATATTCCCCGTCTGCATCAACTCCTTCCCCGTAGGATGATTCCTGGGGATAACTATCTTCATCATCATGACTTTTGCCGGATAGAGCGCCGGACGACCTATCCGACTCCTCATAACGCCCTAGATTTCTCAAACCTTTTTCGGTAATGAGAAAGGAACGGAACAGTTTTAGAGAGGGCGGCTCCATGATGTATTCGGGATCCATATACTGGGCAGTATAGGAGAGCACCTTGTTCCCAAATAACGCCATGAAAATAAGCAACACCACGATAAAGGATCCAACAATAATCCTGATAGAGCCGGGTTCCTTTAAAAAAGCTATTACCTTCATAACGTTTCAGGTTATTTCCTCAACCTCGGATCCAGCGTATAGGCCAGTATCTCATGCAGCAGCATGAGAAGTCTGACCGATAAAGCAGTCAAGAGAACCACAGCCATAATGACAAAAAAATCCCGGTTTAAAGTAGCTTCCCAGGTAAGCCACCCCAATCCATGCCGGTTAAAAATTCTTTCCACCACAATCACCCCGCTAATGAGCACGGCAAAACGGGAAACTACCACACTCATAAACGGTATGACAACCGGACGGAAAAAATGCCTCAGTAATCCCGCTCCCCTGGAACGCGCGGCCTTGATAAACAACGAGCGGTTTGCAGAGCGGATTTCCAGCGACAGAACCCGCACAAATTCACCCAGGGTCCCATTGCCCAGGGCCAGCACAATCACCGGTAAGACGTAATAAGCCATCCAGGGCCAGAACCTCCAGTCTCCTTCGGGAACATCCAGCGGATAAAATTTGAATACCCCAAAAACGATGGCCAGCACAATGTATCCTACCACAAATACGGGAATGGAGGAAAAACTGTAGATGATGGTAGTAAGCAATTGACCAGTACGTGACTCCGGCGCGGTGCCAAGGAATACGGCAATGGGAATAGATACTGATAAAGAAAGCAATAAGGAGCCCACCGTTAACACCAGGGTAGTGCCGGCATAATTAATCAGGAGATGAAGCACCGGGGTTCCGTCAGTGAGCGACACTCCAAAATCCAGCTGAATGCTAGCCAGCAGCCAGTATAAATACTGTATCCACGCCGGTCTGTCTAAATGCAGGCCGGCAGCAGTGGCAGGGGATAAACTATGTATTTCCGCAATATTTCCGGGTGTCAGCTGCACAATAAAAAAAATCAATATGCTGGCGCAAAAGACAGAAATAACAAACTGCCCCAGTTTTTTTACAATAGTCATAAAAACGGGCTTATGTTTCACAGATATTTCTATTCCAGTTGAAAAGCGCCTGAAAGGCAAAGGAAAGTACACTCTTGCGACTGATTATTTCTGCCTTTCTTCACGGCTTAAGTGCGTGCCGGGAAACAATCACTGGCTGGATTTTAAAATTTTCTCTCCTGGTCCTGAGTCTTGATCTATATAAAGATCTCCTTCAATCACCGCCTCCTTGGCATCCATTTCGCGCGATAATCTTATGACAACATTGTCTTTGTTCTCATTACTGAGTTGATACCCCCGAACAAACCCCATGTTACCGTCCGGATCTTCCGCAATTAAAGTGTATTTATTTTTATCATTGACGTTTTTCCGGATGGAAAACGTCCCATCATTCTTCACCTTCACCGAATCCGTCCATGGATTGGTATAGACGACCACATTGGGTTCAGATATTTTTGAGCCATCCGGCATTACCACCATTCCCTTGAGACTGGGACCACAGCCGACTAAAAGGAAAAAAACCAGTATCCAGCCAACTCCTGCTTTTTTGATAATATGTAAACCCATGTTATTCCCTTTCTTTCTTCGGAATGTACCATTCGTTAGCAAAAGTAAAAAACCTGTATGGTTGAACAATGAATTTCTTAACCTTGTTATCAATGGCCGAATTCTTCTCCAACGTCCACAGAAAACAATAAGGAACCTCTTCATTGAGAATGGTATGAAGTTCATAATTGATGCGCCTGCGCACTTCCTGGTTAATGGTCTCGGAAAAGACCGTCAACAGGCTGTCAACCCGTTTATTCTTATAAGAGATAAAGTTATCTCCCATGGGCTTACTTTCGCTGGAGTGAAACAGAGAATAGATATTTGAGGAATTATCAAATAACCACTCAGCGAATACAATATCAAAATCATGCTTATCTTTCACTTCTTTTTTCCATTTTACGATTTCCCGGTGTTCCAGCACGACCCCAAGCCCGATGTTCTTTAAATGGTTCTGAAATCTAAGGCACACAGACAACCCGCCTTCGTTACCGCTGTAAAGAGGTATTTTGAGCTTAAGTTTCACAGGCCTTCCATTATATTCCACAATGCCATCTTTATCTGTATCTTTAAGACCGGCCTTAGCAATGAGCTTCTTGGCTTTTTTTAAATTATATGACCTTGGCGCCACATCGGGATTATAGCCCCATGAAGCCGGGGAAAAGGGGCCGGAGATAATCTCTCCCCTGCTGAAATAGATATCATCCAGCATTTTTTGCCTGTCCAGAGCAAAGGAGATGGCCTGACGGACCTCCTTGATCCTCAACACAGGGTTATTAAAATTGAACCCGAAAAAAGCAAACGTAAGGGAATTATAGGGAAGTATGGTGAATTTCCCCGTGTTGGCAATTTCCGTTATTTTCTGAGGAGGAACCTCTATCATCAAATCAATGGCATTTAAAATGAGGCTCTGAACGAGAAGGGAAACCTCCGGTTGGTAACGCATGGTTATGTCGGGAATGTTGGGGGTGCCCATGTAATGATCGGTAAATCCCTCCAAAATGATATCCTTGTTTTTAGTCTCCCGGATAAACTTATAATATCCCGTGCCTACCGGATCTTTAGCGAATTTAGACAACTTGGAGAGAACTGATTTGCCTCCCAGCGCGTGCCGGGGCAATATTTTAAATAAAAACCTTTTTTCCGGTTCTGGAACGCTGGAAATAAAGTCGAATTTGATCACGTTTGGGCTCAATACCTTCACGGACTTTATCACCTGCAGGGCCTTTCTCCTTTCCGAGGGTACGTCCGATAGGGGATTCATGATGGCATCATAGGTGAACTTCACGTCATCAGCGGTAAACGGTTTCCCATCATGCCATTTAACTCCTTTCCTCAGAGTAAACACGATTCTCTTGTTCCCTTCAAACACTTTCCATTTCTCCGCCAACCTGCCTTTGACGTCACCTCTGTGGTCAATGTAGACCAGGGACTCGAAGATCAATTCAGACAATCTCAGGGCGGTTTCATTATCCGTGGTCGTCAGAGGATTGTAGGTATCAGGCAGAATGAGTTCCGCATAAATAATCTTTCCGCCCTTGTCGCCGGATCCTGCCAAACCAGCTGATATGAGCAGGACACACATCACGAACGTGAAGGTCCCGGCAAGTCTCCATCCCAATCTGGTGATCAGGCCCGTTTTTCTATTATCTGGTTTCATAATTATATTTCCCATGTGATCTATCCACCCTTTTTAAAGATTTTTTCTCCTTCAAAAGTCCTGCTTTCTGCTGCGGCGATCCCCTGCATGCAATAATGCATCTGCCTTGAGGCTGGATAGGCCTTCTGCAGATGATACAAGGTCTCCACTACTTCGTCATATCTCATTTTGCTGGTTCTGTAAATGGCGAATGTGTAATCCACCATATATTCAGGATTAATGTGCTCAATACTATTCCTAAACTGAATCTTATAGCCTTTGGCGTAAGCCTCAAGTGCTTTTTCCTTCTGGCCCAGCCCGAATAAAACCGCGGCATAAGTCTGATAGTAGGAGGAAATGGGCTTCTCGCTCACAGCCAGCCCTGTCAATTTTAAGGCTCTCTGTTTATCTAGTCCCAGTTCAAAAAAAGCAAAACCAACATCCCGCTTCATGGCGGGGGATAGGTTCCCTCTGGCAATATTCGCCAGCGTTTTTTTGGCCTGAACGGGTTCTTTCCTTTTCATTTTTATCCGGGCCTGAAGAAGATAGGCTTTTTTTGAGTTATCTCCCTGCAGGAGGTTCTCAGCTTCTTCGAGACGGCCCAGATGGTAATAAGCGTTGGCAAGATTATAAGCGGTTTTGAATTTTTTTGCAAGAACCGGATGCTTGCGTTCATTTCTTATGATATCCAGATTCTTGGCCTTGCTCAAATAGAAAAAAGCATGGGAAAGAGTTTGAAGCATCATAGGATCATAAAAATTCACCTGGGTTAATTTCCCTTTGTTCAATATTATTTCGGCGAAATTATCAAATCCCAGTATTTTATCCAGGCTATTCTGAACATCCTCATCTTTTGCTTTCTTATCCCTTAAGAGCATATTCAGCTTGTTCCTTTCGCTTCGCGGGCCCTTGGCTTTTAAGCCTTTGGGAACGCCTAAACGCTCATCCAGTTCCACCATCTGCCACTTGACATCATTAAACTTTGATTTAAAAACCAGCCTCAAATCCTTTTTGCGGATTTTGTTCATGGCATAATGACGATATACCTTTGCCATGTCCTTTTCCCGCAAAGAGGCCTTCTTATTTATTATCACTTTCTCCATTTTCTTCACGGCATTGGAGTAGTTGCCGTCATAATAATCAATCTGGCCCTGATAAAGCATAAGGGTCGGTGATTGAATGTGTTTGGAAATGGCGTTATAATACTCTTCTAACAGTACGAAGAAAAACTCGTGGAATTTTTTATACAGCTTGCCGAGTTTTTCATAAGCGACGGCCTGCCCCTTCAACGCTCTGAGTTTCTCTTCGGTCATCTTTTTTCCCTGGACGGCTTTGTCCCATTCCTGAATGGATTCAATGAAATGGTTCTTCTGCAAAAGATCAAGGGGATCAGTCCGGCCGATGACCGCTGGAATTAAAAAAAGCGCTATGACTAACAGCTTACTTGAAAAGGGCATAGTCGTTCATTGTTTTACTGCTTTTAAGCTTAATATCCGCGCCGGTCAGATAAGATCCGAAAATCTTAAAGGTCAAACCTGACTGCCCCGCGAAAACAATTATGGGATGATTGGGCAGACAGTCCACGTCACGATGAATGCTGGAATTAGTGGAAATGGTGAGGCGCTTATAATTCTGATTGTAAAGCCATTGCTCCAGATTGACAATCTCCAGCGGGTTCAGACGCGAGGCTTCCCTTTTGGCGTAAATCAATGCGCGTGACCCGGGCAGCCAGGTTGGACCTCGATAACTATTGGGATAAACATTTTCCGCAATTTTTGGAGTCGTCCCCACCAAGTCGGTCAGCTCCACCAATCGGCCCATGGGATCCAGCTTGAGCTGCATGACTCCAATATCCACAGCGCGATCTTTCAGGTCATTGGAAATCTGGTAAGCCACGAAATGACCATCAAAAGACCACGAGGGATGGCTTTTTGAATTAACAATGCGGTTATTAAACAGCTTAATCTTGCGTTTGTTATTAAAATCCATTAACGCAATGGTATAAGGTCCCCGCTTTCTCTTTCCTGAAGTCCGGGCCGTATAGGCCAGATACCGTCCATCCGGAGAGAAAGCCGGAAGCATGTCCTCATGTTTGTTCTTGGTTAAACAGAAGAACTTTTCCTTCTTTTCCTTGGACATTTTCTTTCCCAGTAATTCTGTGATGTCTTCAATCATAAATACGTCTCCATTACCTGTTCTGGCGGAGACGAATACCAGCTTCTTTCCGTCCGGCGACCACCTGGGAGAGTGGTCAACTTCCAGATGCGAAGTAAGCCGCGTATGGATTTTAGTTCCTATGGCATGAAGATAGATGTCCATGTTGTTTCCTTTGCCGGCGCTGACATAAGCTATGTACTGTTTTCCACCGTGCAATACAGGACACCACTCCAACTGATCATTGTAATTTTGAAAAAAAGAACCTTCTTCCGTATCCTCAAAATTCTCTATTCCCTTAGCTTCCTTAAATGGAGTAATCTGGTACATTTCCTTGGTAGCCAGGTTGTAGAACCACTGCTGCCGGTTGTCTTTTTCCTGGCGCACAAAAGACAGGTAATCAGGATTATTGGGGCATAATTTGGGATGAAATAATTGCCCTGTCAGTTCCGGATTCTCCGAGCTCAATACCGAAAGTGTCTTCTGGGCTTTCGTAGGCTCTGCTCCGTAAGCTGACATGAACGAAAGAAAAATACCAGTTATTAAAATTCTGTTTTTCATATTGTCCCTTTTGATTATCGAGATTGAATACTTTTGGCGTAATCTTGAGCTTTTGCGTTGGCTTTTGAATACTTCTTATTGCTTCCAAACCAGGCTTGGTAATCAGACCATTTAAGATTTGCCTGTCTTTGAAAATAACTTTTTTTGTCGGGTTGTTTCGTACGTTTAAACAGTCTGGTCCAGGCTAAAGCCCAGAAATATCTGGTTCGCTGCATGATATCATCATATTGCGCGGGAGGAATCCTGTTTTGGTCCCTGACCACATTTTTAAAAGCTCTGTCAGCCTTGGCATACTGCCGAAGTTCTACGTAACATATGCCCAGATTCATTTGACATACGGGAAAATATTTCTCGTATTCCAAGACGTTCTTATATGCTGAAACCGCTTCTTTTAAGCTACCGGTTTTCTGCAATGCCAGTCCCTTAAAAAAATTTGCCTTCACATATTCTTCCCGGTCCGGCGCGCCCCTTTTCCTGCTCTTTGGTTTGGGAATTGTACCCAGTGATTTAACGGCGTTCCCGTAATCCTTTTTTTGATAGTAACCCATGCCCATTTTGAAATTGGATGTTGATTTTGCCAGAGTCTCATCGGAAACAGACTGTTCCCCGGTTTTGGCCATGGCAAGTTTGGCGTCTTCACTCACAACAGGTTTTTTGGGAGCAGGCAAATCTTCCGCATTGAAAGTTTTCTTGGCCTCTGCATCAGTCTTCTTCTTGGCCTCTGCATCAGCCTTCTTCTTGGCTTCTGCCTCAGCCTTCTTCTTGGCTTCTGCCTCAGCCTTCTTCTTGGCTTCTGCATCAGCCTTCTTCTTGGCTTCTGCATCAGCCTTCTTCTTGGCTTCTGCATCAGTCTTCTTCTTGGCCTCTGCATCAGCCTTCTTCTTGGCTTCTGCCTCAGCCTTCTTCTTGGCTTCTGCCTCAGCCTTCTTCTTGGCTTCT
>JBHPJW010000059.1:0-13981 GCA_042567505.1 Fibrobacterota bacterium | reverse complement strand
GAGTCATGTCAATGCCTCAGCCACCTCTAATGATGATATATTGTCCCGGTCATTGTCAAGCACAGTTGCCCGCATTTAAGGGCTGTTTTCGGTTAGGCTTCTGCCTGGGAACCATGCGGAGAAAATGGCCTGTGTCATAGCAAAGTGCCGGGCGCGGGCAGGTTTCCATAAAATATGGCATTAATATTTTGACAAAGGGCCTTCAAGTACTATTTTTAGGATCTTATTTTAATCACCAAAGGAAAAAATGGCGACAGGAAAAGTAAAATGGTTTGATGACAAAAAAGGTTATGGGTTCATCACCCAGGATGACGACGGCAAGGATTTGTTTGTGCACACCAGCGCAATTGACGGTGGCACCCTTCGGGAGAACGATGTCGTTCAATATGAAATCGGAGAGGGCCGCAAGGGACCTTGCGCTGTAAACGTCAGCGTGCCAGAGTAAAAACTCTCTTTTTTCATTACTTCCCAACAGAACGGAAATTCAGCAGTTTATTCAACTCGCTTAATTATTTATTGAGTGCAAAGTTGAGGGCTTTTTTTTAAAAGGAAAAAAGTGTTTTTTCCGTTTTTTGTATATTCTGACCCGGGGTCCGGCATGGCGACTCTGCCTTGCCATTAATCCCTGGACAGCTGGTACGAGGTTTATCATGAACCCACGGAAAGAACTGCGTAAAAAAGAGCATAAGCACAGGAGGGATCTTGCCGGAGAGCACGTCTGGGGAGATGCCGGCCAGATAATACTGTTTTTGGTTTTTCTGGCGGTATGGATAACCGATTCATTTATGGTGAAAGGATCCACTTTTCCTGCAGCATCTGTTCCCCTGTACCTGAGGGCAGTTCCAGGGCTATTCCTGCTGGGCGTTTCCGGCTATCTGGCGGGCATCACCACAGGAATTGTGTTCAGGCAGGAAAGGCGGGAGGCTGGTGTTATCAGGACAGGGATTTACAACCGGGTCCGGCACCCGATGTACTTAAGTGTGCTTTTGCTGTACCTGGGCCTGTTGATCTTCACATGTTCTCTCTGGGCGTCAACGGTCTGGCTGGCGGGAACAGCCTTCTATCATTATATCGCAAGGTATGAAGAGAAGCTGCTCAAGGAGCGGTTTGGAGATGACTATGAGAAATATATGAAGGATGTGCCGATGTGGATGCCCCGCTGGGGGACGGCAATGAACTCGTAGTGCGATCATGCCGAATAAATTTTACCTTTTCGGAAACCTGGATGCGGGCTTAACTGTCTAATTTGTACATGGTTGTTTTTAGCATTAAAGCGGGATTTCTGGTTTCTGGGATATTGGCAGTGACATCTGCATTTACCGAGCAGGAGGCTGTACGGTTGGCTCTGAAAGCAAACCCGGACATCAAGATCAGCAGCATCACTCTTCGGCGCGATAGCCTTGAGCTGGAAAAAGCCCGGGACGAGGGTTCCCTTCAGGCGATCCTTACCGGGGACAAACTGCTTAAAGTGAATCCGCGCACCAGCTTGAGCTATGGGGAAACCGAGGAGACCAGGAGCACTGTGGAAACCGCCCTGGGGGCCGATCTTTCCCGGCAGGTAACCGGGGGCGGCAGCATAAAGGCTTCGGCAGAAAGCCGGGGCCGGAGGGATTTGGACAGCTCTGAATCAGTTTATTCCGCCACCGCCGCATTAACGGTTACGCAGCCGCTCTTAAAAGATGCCTGGTCCAATGCTCCTGTAGATCACCAGATAGAACTGGAGAAGAAGAACCTGCGGATCTCTTTTGAGTCATTTAAAAACAACATGCTGGACATTCTTTCCCGGGTGCGGGACAGTTACCTGGATTGGTTGAGCGCTGTGAATGCTGTTGAAATCAGAAAGGCCGAGCTTGAGTATACGCGGAACTCGCTGGAATACGAGAAGGCCAGATTCCAGTTGGGGGAAAAAGCCGAAATGGACACCCTGACCGCGGCACTGGAGTTTTTACGGGCCAGAGAGAATTTTATGTCTGCGGAATATGAGCAGCGGACCGCCAAAAAGCGTTTCGCCCTGGAACTGGGAATAGAGAAGGAAAACCTGCCGGAACTCAGTGATGCGGCAATTCAAATAAACCCGATTCCAAGCGCGGAAGACATCATGGCAAAAGTCCGGGAAAACCATTTCCAGCTCCGGGTTCTCGATATCACCAGGGAAAGCCTCCTGCTCCAGAAGAAGAAACATCAGAATGCGCTGCTGCCCAGGGTTGACGTGTCGGCGGGCATCACCGCCACCCGGACGGGAGACGGGATGTTTTCTTCCGGCGCTGCCACGGCCACAGAGCCGGATATAACAGATCCCTGGATCGGGATAACATTTTCTTATGACCTCCTTTCCAGAAGAGACAGGCGCCTGAAGAAGCAGGCGGAACTTTCGCTCATGTCAAATGAAATAGAAAAGGAAAACCTTATCCGAGAGCAGACTGTAGCCGTGGCTGAGTTCGTGGATGCCTGGGCCGAAGACAGCGCCAAGCTGGACATTCGTTCGGCTGAAGCCGACATCGCGGAAAAGAACTTTTCCTATGCGGTGGAGCGTTACAAACTGGGAGAGATAGACAACCTTGCCAGGCTCAAGGCCCGGAGCGATCTCATCAACGCCAGGCTGAACAAGTTGTTTGCGGAAGTGAATCTGAAAAGGTTGGAAATAGCGGTTGACAGGGCGGCAGCCAGTGTTCTGGACCGATTCGGGGTGAAGCTGAAGTGAGGAATGGAGGATTCATAGTTGTGAGTTGTCATTTGCGCCCCTTTGTATTCTGGCTGAAGAAATGGGCGCGTCTCGAGACTTGTCCTCCATAACTTAAGTGAAGGAGGGAGCGAGGACGCAAATGACCGAATGACCAATGACACCTCACAACTTATAACTGGAAATGGAGATTAGATTAAGATGAGATACTGGATTCTATTGGTTATTGCCGGTCTTATGTATATGGCAACCGGCTGCGGCAGGGACGTGAATGAGGAAGATCTTCTGCGCCGGGAGGTGGTAAGACGGGTGGACCTGAAGGACGTTGTCTCACAGTCCGGAGAGATCCAGCCGGTCATCAAGGTGGAGCTGAAGTCTGAAGCCAGCGGCAAGATCGACAGGGTGTTTGTCAAAGAAGGAGAGCGCCTGAAAAAGGGCGATAAAATACTGAAAATAGATCCCACAAGGCTGCTGACCCAAAAAGAAAAGCTCGATCTGGCGGTCAAAAAGGCCCGCTTGAACTCCGCTCTGGCCAGGAGGGATTATGACAACGCGAGAAAGCTTTTTGACATGGGCCAGATGCCCAGTAAAAAACTGGAAGATCTGAAAAATGAGTTCGAGTTGAAGGAACTGTCCCTGAAGGAAATGGAACTGGAACTCAATGACATCGTCTATCAGTTGTCCAAAACCCTTATCGCCGCTCCAATGGATGGCGTCCTGATTGCCCTGTTGGTGGAGGAAGGGGAAATCGCCGTATCGGCCACCTCAGGGTTTTCCGGAGGCACGGCCATAGGCACGGTCGCGGACATTTCCAAACTGGAAGTCGTCACTCAGATAGGAGAGGTGGATTACGCGAAAATACAAAAGGACCAGACTGTGCAGATAAGCATGGAGTCTGATATTCAGGCAAAAACCACGGGGAAGGTCTCCTTTGTTTCTCTGGCCGCCAAGAAGGAATCCAACAGCACTATCAGCAGTTTCGAAGTGAGGATCGCCATCGACTCGCTGATTCCCGCGCTCGTTCCGGGGGTGAATGTGAACGTGGACTTTGTGGTGCTGGAAAAGAAAGGCGTGCTGGGCGTTCCCTTCACCATGGTGCAGAAACGGAAGAAGGCGGGCAGGGAAATGTATTTTGCCCTCCGTCCCGCGGGCTCCAGAGTCGATGACGCTATCCGGGAAATGCCTCCTGATGAACAGAAACAAAGGCAGACAAGAGGGCGCCGCCGGTTCGGGGAGAATGTAAAAAAGAGGATGGAAAAGAAAAAAGAGGAGAGGGAGGAAGCCCTGAAGAACCTGAACCTGGTGACTACCCGTATAACCGTAGGAGCCACGGACTACAAGTTTTATGAAGTGCTGGAAGGCCTCGCCGAGGGCGATACCGTGGTGAAGGTGGTGGGTGGCGAGTAAATTGACAGACGCTGGAGGCCAGCATAGGGAACCTACTGCTTTTTGATTTTTAACCATTTGCCATGTGCTGAATGAACAGGGACGCAGACATAATCCTCAGGACCACAAACCTGTGTAAATCGTATTCTCTGGGAAAAGAGACCCTTCAGGTCCTGTTTGATGTTAACATACAGGTGCGGAAAGGGGAGTTTGCCGCCATCATGGGACCGTCGGGGAGCGGGAAATCCACCCTGCTCAACATCATCGGGTGCCTGGATACGCCCACTTCCGGTGATTTTTACCTGAATGGGAAGTCTGTTAAGGGATTGAGCCAGTCCCAGCTGGCCGACATCCGGAACCATGACATCGGGTTTGTGTTTCAGAATTTCAACCTCCTTCCAAAACTGAACCTGATGGCAAATGTGGAACTCCCCCTGATCTACGGCAATGTGGCAAAAAACAACCGAAGGCGGTTGGTGGAGAAGACCCTTCGGCAGCTGGGACTGTGGGAGCGCAGACATCATCGGCCCAACGAAATATCCGGCGGGCAGAAGCAGCGGACCGCGCTCGCCCGGGCCCTGGTGAAAGAACCCTCCATTATTCTTGCGGACGAACCCACCGGCAACCTGGATTCCACCACCACCGGGGAAATCATGAACCTGCTCGATAAGCTGCATGAACAGGGACACACCATATTGGTGATTACGCACGAAGCGGAAGTCGCCCGGAGGGCCGGAAGGGTCTACCGGCTCATGGACGGCGTGCTTTCCGAGGATTCCTGATGCGGCGCCTCGCGAGTCTGCTTTCTATAAACATCAGGCTCTGCCTCATCGAGATGTACAGCAACAAGACCCGCTCCGTTATTAGTTCATTCGGGATTTTTCTGGGTGTCGCCACACTGCTGGTCCTGTTGTCGTTTATCCGCGCCATGAACAAGGACGTAGCGGAAAAGGTGGTTACCATGGGCGGTCTGGATATCATTGAGATAAAACAATTAGAGGCTGAAACTCCCCAGGAGGAGCTCGATTTCCGCCGTTCACCCGGCTTGTTAATATCCCAACTGGAGAGGCTGCGCGAGGATATCCCGGAAATCGAAATGGTTCTTCCCCAGGTTTCTCAAGGCCATCAGGAACCGACCTGGGCCGGTAAAAGGGGACACGCCCATCCCGAAGCGGTAGGGTTCCATCACCTGGAGGTGTATAATTATGTGATTACGGCCGGAAGGGCGTTCACCAGGGATGATTACGGCCGGAGCGCCAGGGTCTGTGTGGTCGGCAGCGGGGTAGTGGACCGTATCTTTCCGCCGGGCATGGATCCGCTGGGACAAAAAATCACCTTCATGGGCATTACCCTTGAAATCATCGGCATCATAAAATCAGAAGGACGGTGGGACCGGCGCTCCCGCGCCCTCCTGTATCCTTTTCCAACTTATGTAAAACATCTCGGCGGAGTGAACGGGCGTCTGGAACAGGTGAATGTGAAAATCGGAGATGTTGAAAAGGTCCGGGAAACGCAGTCGGCTATCACTGCCCGGTTGACAGAACTGCACCGGGGCGTGCAGGACTTTGACGTGGTGCTTAATGAGGAGCGCATTAAGGAGATGGAGGCCACCAACAACGCGCTTAACATTCTGCTCGCGGTCATCGCCCTGCTTTCCATATTTACAGGGGGAGTGAGCATCATGAACATCATGTTCGCTGTTATCGGGGACCGAATCCGTGAAATCGGCCTGCGCAAAGCCCTTGGGGCCCGCAAGAGAGACCTGTTCGTCCAGTTCGTGGTTGAATCCATCCTGCTCTGCTGTGTGGGGGCCATACCCGGCATGCTGGCAGGCTCAATCCCGGCCTGGCTGCCAGATGAGATCTTTCCCATGGAACCGTTTCTCCGCACCGGTGATTACATCCTGGCATTGGGATTCACCACAGGGATTGGATTTTTCGCGGGGCTCTTTCCGGCTTTGAAAGCGGCCAACATGAAACCCATTGAGGCGCTGCAATATGTGTAGGCGTGGGGACTGACAGATTTTAGGAAAAAACTGACAAGCTGAAGGACATCATGAATAAGGCAATCAGGATTCTCTCATGGGTATTTGTAGGCCTGAAGACCGGAATGCTGGAGATGCGGTCCCATCTCCTGCGCTCTATCCTCTCCAGCCTGGGCGTGCTCTTCGGCGTATTTGTGATGGTGGCCCTGCTTTCCCTGATGGGCGGATTGAATACCTACCTGAGAGACCAGATGGGGGCGTGGATTGGGTCCGTGTTTATATGGGAGATGCGGGAACCTCCAAAAGAAAACCTGGCCGCGTTCAGCCGATCCCCGGGATTGCGGTTTTCAGACGGACTGTATCTGGAGCGGGAAGCGGCTGCGGTGGAAAAAGTGTATAAGTTCATCAACCGAAGGGAGCACTTCGATATCGCCGGCGAGAAAACGCGCGCCTCACTGCGGGGGGTGGATTCCAATACTATTATCCGGGATTTTTCCCAGGACAACAAAATCATCATCATTATGGGGCGCGGGCTTGAGTCCGGTGATTACCGCAAGGGGAGCAAAGTCTGCCTGGTTTCGCAGCATATAGCCGATAAGATTATAAAATCATTGGTGAAATCGGGAAAAGACGCTTCGGAAATTATTGGAAGCTCTCTGAGGCTCTATCACCAGTCTTTCCGGATTATCGGAGTGTACGGTCTCGAGGAGGGGGAAATGAGGAGCTGGCACCTCAGGCGCAATATTTACATTCCCATACTCGCCATGCAGAAGTATGTCACCGGGTATGATCCCCATCCCGGATATTTATGGATGAACGTGAAGGACCCCATGAGGATGAACACGGCGCTGGATGAAATTCTATCAGCCCTGCTCTACCGGCACCGGGGCGTGGAGGATTTTGAATACCGCAAGCCCGATCACCTTAACGAATTCATCGGCATGATGAATAACGTGGGCCGCATTATGGCCGTGCTGGCCCTTATCTCACTGCTGGCCGGAGGACTTGGCATCATGAACGTTATGCTTTCCAGCATATCGGAACGGGTGCGCGAGATCGGGGTACGCAAGGCTCTGGGGGCCGGCAATCTGCAGATATTCGTGCAGTTCATCGCCGAGACCAGCACCCTCTGCTGCATGGGAGGGTTGGTCGGCGCCCTGCTGGGGTGCGTTCCCATGTTTTTCGGGGAGGCCATCCAGGCCAGTACACAAGGAGTGCTGAAACCGCTGCTGCTTCCCCAGCATATTCTGCTGGTGTCGCTGGTGATAGTGTTCATGGGAGTGGTGTTTGGGCTGTATCCCGCCGTCAAGGCCTCCCGCATGAATCCCATAGACGCGTTGCGGTATGAATGAGGACCGGGATCCGGTCTTTCCGGACACAACCCGGCCGCGCGCCACCATGGGTTGATAAAGGGAAAAACACCGCCATCCATAGGCGGAAGGGGATATCCCCTTCCGCTCCCCTGTCCCGGACGCCGGCCCATTCCTGTAATAGGCAAAAAAAAACAATTGAATTTAAATAATTGTAATCCGGCCCGGCTCGTCACCGATTATAGGGCATTTGTTCTCAATCGCGTTACCGGAGAGGAGGGCGCGCTAACGCAATATATTTCAGCAAGTTACCTGTGGCACAAAAGAACCTGAACGGCCTGCGCCGGGTGGAAATGTACTATACATTAAGCACGATAATTTGAAGAGGAGTTTAATTAAACATATTTCAGACTGTTGCCCGCTACAGGGAAAAATACTAGGTTTTTTGCAGGCGAAATGATTTTGAGACAATTTTCTCTTTGTCCGGCGTTCCAGCGCCGGCTTTGCCGGAGAGATGTCTTTATGCCTTATCGAAACAGATTGCTCCGCAAAATGCGGGAGGGCACAGGTTTTTCGGTATTAATAACCAGGTGATCATGTTTGCTGACCAGGGTGTATGAACATACGCCATGGCTGTGATCTTAAACAACACAAGGTGGGTTGAGTCGCTTTGAAAAATCCAGGGAAGCAGGGTTGCAGGAAAACCGTCTTCATAGTTGAAGATGAAGCATTCACAGCCTTGATGCTTCAGTCGGAATTGGAGGAAATGGGGCATGAGGTCCCGGATCCTTTCTGCACTGGAGAAGATGCGGTGAAACAGGCCCTTGTGCAGAACCCGGATTTAGTGATCCTGGACCTGGACCTGGCGGGGGAGTTGGACGGTATTGAGACCGCATGTGATATCATGGCGTCCTGCACCGCTTCCTTTATCTTTATCACCGGATACGCTGACGGGGCGGAAAGAGCCAGTGCAGCTGAAATCAAACCACTGGCTTTTTTTGAAAAGCCGATTGACGTAGGAGAACTCAAGTCTGTAATCAAGCGGAAATTCGAGGGCGCTTAATAGATAATTCAAGCCGGTCTTACCGGCAGTTCCGGCAAGACCCCGGGACAGCATTAATTACTTGTCTGTCCTTTAAGGGCGGTGAAACAGGTTCACGGGGGAATCGAATGAGTATTTTCAGGTACGGATCCCTGTTGTATTTTCCTAAAAAAAGGGCTGTTTTTTGGGAAAAGCGTTGATATTTTGGTTCCCTATGGCGAAAAAAGGGATTTTTCTATAAATTCAAGTAAAGGCTTTGGTAAGCTTCAATTTCTTCAATACAAAAAAAGCAGGAAAATATTAACGTCAGAACAGTACGAGGTTGCTTTTTTGTAATGTGGTTCCACTGGGAACGCTGAAAACATATCAACGGATAACATGGGGGGGAGAGGTATGATAATGCAGACTGGCTATTTATTCAGGTCGCTTCTCGCCTGCATTGCTCTAGTGGCCGCGCCCTTGTGGCCGCCTGCGCAAGCCGCGGGAGCGACGCAGCCGGGTTCCTCGCTGGAGGGGCTTCAGTCCGACAAAGACATTAGCCGGAATTTTGAAAAGCTGAAAGAGGCGGCCGGGAAGCCCGGGGCCAGCCCTAAGATAAAAGCGCTGTGCGCCCGCGGTTATTCCATCAACAAGATGCCGGGCCAGGCGGCCAGGCTGTACGCCCAGGTGGCTGTTGGAGATATGAAAGCCCTGCAGGGCAATCTGGACGCTATACGGGTGCTGTATGCCCAGAGAAACTATTCTCTTACCCTCAAGCTGGCTGATAATTACCTGCTCTACAAACCAAAAGACATGGAGATCCGCAGAATCCAGTTGAAATGCTACCAGGCTTCCAACGTGGGTAAAGATAAACTGCGTGACGTTCTGGGTATCATAGTGAAGATAGAGCCGGACACCAGGGAGTGGTGGCTGGATCTGGCCCGCCTGGATCTTGCCCTGGGAGATGATGCATCAGCCATTAAGCATGCCAAGATCTGGGTCAAACGCAATCCGGAATCCCTGGAGGGCTATAAGTTTCTCCTGCCCCTGGTGGCCAATAACAGCAAGGAGAAAGAAACCCATGCCATGGTCCTGGAAAAACTGGTGGAGCTCAAACCAGGCGCGTCGGCGGGGGATAACCTGAGGCTCGGCATGATAAAGTATGAAAAGGGGAATTATCGGGAAGCGGAGAAACTGCTGGTTCGGGCCGCTAAATCTTATCCGAGAAAGGCCGATGTCTGGTATAAGCTGGGAACCATACGCTCCAGGCCCGAGTTTGATGGCACCGGCCGGGAGGAATTTAGAAAAGCCTACCAGTTGGAGCCGGGCAAGTACGAGTATGCGCAGGCTTATGCCGAGCAGCTGACCACGGATGAGGAAATCAAGAACAATCTGAAAATATTCAGGCTGGTGTGCCAGAAATCAGCTTCATTCATGGAGAGGAAGAAACTGGCCAAGTCATATTTTTTTAATAATGATTTTAAAAATTCCGCCAATGCCTGGGAAACGCTGATAAAGCTGGATTCAGCCATCCTTGATTCGGAACCCATGGCCATGGAGTCCTTTATCAAGGCGGGGCAGTATGAAAAACTGGTGCCGGTGTTTGAGGTCAAGGTAAAGCGTGACTCCAGGAACATAGAATTGCGGGAAAAACTGCTGAACCTCTATAAGAAGACAAATGACGATGAAAAATATCTGAAAACCCTGGAGAAAGTGGTGAGCCTCAATCCCGGATACAAAAAATACCAGAGGGACCTGGCTCGGGAATATAAAAGAAGAGGAAAGGACAAACAGGCCCAGAAGCACTTTGAGGAATGGACCTCCAGGAATCCCGAAGATCAGAAGGCCCTGGTCTCCCTGTATGAATTGCTGGGCAAGAAGAAAAACTCAAAAGACAGGCGGCGGGTGCTGGAGTCCCTTGTGGAAACGCCGGGGGTGGATGTGGAGCATAAAAGGGAAATGGGACTGATATACTATAAAGAGGGCGACGCGGATAAGGCCAGGAAGTTACTGCAGGGTTATCTGGGATCCGGGAAATTCGACGAGGAGGCGGCCTACGCATTGTATGAAATATACAGGGACAGGAAGATGGAAAAGGCCGCCCGGAAATTGCTTAAGGAACTGCATGCCGGGGACAAGGACAACGCCAAGTACGCGCTGCCTCTGGCCAGGATGGAGGTGGAATCGAAAAATTATTCAGATGTGGTCAGGATTCTGGGAAGGTCAAACATAAAGCCGAACCTGAACAGCGAGCTGTCCTTCCAACTGCTGGAGGCGTACATACAGACCAATAAACTGAAGGCCGCCTCCAAGTACGGACGGGTCCTGATGCAAAAGTTTCCCGATAAGGCCAGGAAATCCATAAGCCTGGCAGCCCTGTTCTATAAGCAGAAAAGAACAAAAGAAGCCAGGAAGTTGTTGAAGCGCATGAAGAAAACATCGCAGTCTGACGCGGCGCATTTTTACCTGGGGCTGATAGCGTTTGATGAGAAAAAATGGAAGACCGCCATCAAGCACCTGGAAAAGTCCGGGAACTATTCCGACAAAGCTGATTTTTATCTGGGCAAGGCGTATAATGAGACCAAGCAGTACGACAAGGCCCTTGATTACTATCAGGACCATTATTCCGACAAACAGGCGGTTTCGGAAATGGCTGACAAGGCGTTTAAAAACAGGAATTACGCCGCGGCGGTGGCCCTATATGCCCAGGTGGTGGAAACCCAGAAAAAGAACCCGAGAGTCTGGGAGAAATACGGCGCAGCCCTGATGGAAATAGGGCGAACCGAGGAAGCCAAGGAGGCTTTTGAGAAAACCGTCAAGCTGGATCCCAAAGGGAAACGGACAAAGGTCAACCTGGCCAGGATTCGCATGGAAGAGGGGGACCTCGACGGCGCGGAGGAACTGCTGCTTGATATAGTGGACAGAAAAAAGGACGAGCACCAGGCATATTCCCTGCTGGCCCGCATAGCCAAGGAAAGGAAAGAACCGGGGCTGGCGCAGAATTATCTCATTATGGCCCTGGAGGAAGATCCTAAAAACCTGGAATATTCCGCGGAACTTGGAAATATGTACTACATGGAAAATGATCTGAAAGAAGCGGTCAAGGTGTTTGCGCCGGTGAGCTCCAGCCTTTCCGCCGAGTCGCGGAACAAATACGCCGACGCTCTTTTCCGCACAGAAAAGACTGAAAAAGCGCGGCGGGAATACCTGGCCGTTTATAAGGTGGAGCCATCCCCTGAAGTCGTCTCCAGGCTGATGGAGATTTACCTGGCCAGGAATGATCCGGAAGGCGCGTTGAAGTTTGCCGAGGAGTCTGAGTTCGCCGAGTCTCCGGAGGTGAAGGTCTCCATAGCCAAGGCGGAACTGGCTCAGGGAAACATTTCCACAGTGCACAAGAAGATCAAGTCTCTGGTCGCCAAAGATAAGACAAACTGGGAGTACCGGTACATAAACGGGTTGTGCTATTTTAAGGAGTCAAATTTTAAAAAGGCCAGAAAGGAATTCCGGGAGGCTCTCAAGCGGAATCCGGGATTTCCCGAGTGTATCTATTTATTAGGTAAGTGTGAACTCAAAATGAGAAACGCCAAAATGGCCAAGAAATTTTTCCATGAGCTTCATGATAATGCAAATTCGGAATGGAAGGTAAAAGGGCTGCTGGGCACTGCCAAGGCCTTTGAGCAGGAGAATAAGCTGAAATACGCCCGGCATTATATCGAAAAAGTCGTGGAACTGGAGCCTTCAGTGGAGGTTTTTCATTTAATGAGCCAGGTTGCCATTGATAGCAAGAAAATGAAAGAAGCCGATCAGTGGGCCGATAAGGCCCTGAAACTAGGACCTGACGATCCCGAAGCCATTACCGCAAAAGTAGAAGTGATGCTGGCTGACGGCCGCACCGCCCAGGCCATGACCTATGTGAAAAAAGAAGTCAATAAGAATCCCCATAACTGCGAACTGATGCTGATACGGGTTAAAATTTTCTGGACCAAAGGCTTTACCAGACCGGTGAGGAAGATAAGCAAAAAAGTGAACTCTCTCTGTCCGGAGTTGGAAATGCCCTATTACTACCTGGGGAAACTGGCCCACCGTGAGGAAGACACGGCAGAGGCCAAGAGAAATTTCAAGATGTACCTGAGATACGGGGGGGATGAGAAGTTCCTGCCGAAGGGGTATTAGGCCTAGGGTGTAAAGCATTGTGAGTAAGGAGTAAGGAGTAAGGAGTAAGGAGTGGGGAGTGAGGAGTAAGGCGTGGGGAGTGGGGAGAGAGGAGAGGCGAGTTGTGGTTGCTTTAGTTGTCGTTCCGGCCCCGGCTCGGTGGCCGGGGTAAACTCCGACATGATAAAATAAGGTAAGACATCGGATCGTGGTCCGGCGTGACAGAGCCCTAACTCCTCACTCTGCACTATGGGCCTAGAATCCATTATCCGCTCTTGAGATCAATCACCGGTGAATCCGGATACGCGTCTATTTCATCTATTTCTATGATGTTGTTTTCAATGGAGATGATTTTGCATCTGGTGATGCCAATCAGGTTGGGGCGCACCGGGGCATGGGTGGCAAAAACCCCGGTCAAGGGATTTTCCCTGCGGCGGCGTGGATGGACCTGGAGGATTGACCGCTGTTCCGGGTTGTCATTACGGTCAAACCAGTACACCACGGTGACATGGGAAAGCGTTTCCATCCGCAAAAGCCCGGGCACATATTTTTTCTCCACCACAATGAAGGTGCGGCCCTCCTGCTTTTTTACAGCGCCGATGGATTGGACGGTGAATTCCCTCTGGTCTTCGGCTGAATCGGCATCTCCCGCGCCCAGGGCCATGGCGGCCAGGGTAAGAAAATAAAAATGGTTCATTTTTTAGCTCTCCTCAGAAAGGTCTGTTCAATATCTAATAATTTTTCATGCGGGACGGACAAAATGGAAGAGATATTTTAAGGTGAGGTATTGGTTTACCATAATCATTCTTTGGAGCCAATCCCCAGGAAGGCGGGGAATGACATTTGGGGCCGGGACATGAAAAAACTCTTTCACCTGCGCAGGTATAGGTAAAAAGGGAGCCTGCACCCCTATTCTGTGTCCCGGCGAATTGCATTCTCTCACTTTTATAGGTGGAAATCATCTGACGGCCGGCGAAAGGAACACAGGGTCTTTTTGTCTTGTAAATATCCTGTCAATCCTGTCCAAACGCGCCCTAAATGGAAATATATTAACGAGTTATGGATGATCTCAATTGATTTTTCAAGACACCGCTGAATTCTCCTTTTATATTTCCGTTGGTGAAGAATTTGAAATACTCATACGTATGAATGAATCAGATTATTGTCCTGCCTGCGGATCAACTAAAATTGAGATTCTTGACAAGGGCGCCAAGCTTTTTATGAGGGGTATCCTGTTGAACAACCGCTGGTACTGCAGGGAATGCCACGCCACCTGGAGAAAGCGAACGCCCTATGAGTTCCATTACCTCACCATGCGGTCCCTGAAAACTCCCGGCTGATTACTGTCCGCCAGAAGCGCCACGGCCATTGAGACCGGGGCGTGCGGTTATTCGGCCCCCTCCGTGCCATCGCCCGCAACCTCTTCAGTCATTCCCCGCGTCTTCTTG
>JBHPJW010000058.1:0-14460 GCA_042567505.1 Fibrobacterota bacterium | reverse complement strand
CTGCATACAAGCCCTGGCTGCCCTGGACAGTTTCTTCAGAATAGAATTCATGTCCGGAATAATCTCCATAGGCATGCCTGCCGTAATGATTTCCGGGATCATTCTGGCGTTAGCGGTTGCCTTCCTGCTTGCCCGCAGGATCTTTGAAGCTAAAGTGAGATATATTTCACTGATATCTGATTATTTCCCGCTGTTTCTTATATTGGCCATTGCGCTTTCCGGCATCCTGATGAGATATTTCACCAAAGTTGACATAGTGGGAGTAAAGGAGTTGACTATGGGGCTTGTTTCCCTGAAACCAGTGATTCCAAACGGCGTCGGATCGATATTCTTCATCCACCTTTTTCTGGTAAGCATTCTTCTGACCTACTTTCCCTTCAGCAAGTTAATGCACATGGGAGGAGTGTTTTTAAGCCCTACCAGAAACCTGACGGCTGATACCAGGAGAAATCGGCACATCAATCCCTGGAACCCCAAGGTAAAAACCCATACCTATGAGGAATACGAAAATGAGTTCAGGCAGGTCATGGTTGGAGCCAATCTGCCAGTAGATAAAAAGGAGTAAGCAATGTCAGGACCTAAACCCGATGAACTTTTCAGGACTGATCACAATCCTTCCGCCGGTGATTGGATGGACAGTAAAACCGATATCAGGAAAGGCATATACTGCTATGCCTCAAATCCGAAAAGCGTAGAATACCTCAGCCTTCCCCATGCCCGGCCATGGAATCCCCTGGAAGAAGATTGGAAGCTGCCTGAAAACTGGAAGGAACAATTTCTCCAAGGATTCAAGGAGCGATTGGAAAAATTCAGGACTTTCAAGGTTTTTATGGACATCTGTGTGAGGTGCGGAGCCTGCGCCGACAAGTGCCACTTCTTTATAGGCACCGGCGACCCGAAAAACATGCCCGTTCTCAGGGCGGAACTGCTGCGTTCCATATACAGAAATGATTTCACTGCCGCGGGAAAACTGCTGGGCCGGTTCGCCGGAGCCCGGAAACTCACCCTGGAGGTATTAAGAGAGATATGGTATTATCTGTTCCAATGTTCCGAATGCCGGCGCTGTTCGGTATTCTGTCCCTACGGCATTGACACTGCGGAAATCACCATGATGGGAAGGGAATTGATTAACCTTCTGGGTTTAAACATAGACTGGATAGCCACACCCATCGCCAACTGTTACCGGACCGGCAACCACCTGGGCCTTGAGCCTCATGCCATCGTGGACGCCATGGATTTCTTTGCCGAAGACATTGAGGATATTGTGGGATATAACTGCAAGCCGACCTATTTTGAGAAAGGAGCTGACATACTCTTTATCACGCCTTCAGGCGACCTGTTCGCCGACCCCGGTACCTTCACCGCCATGGGCTACCTGATGTTGTTTGAGTATTTAAAGCGCGAGTACGGGCTCAAGGTCACCTGGAGCACCTATGCCTCTGAAGGCGGAAATTTCGGGCTCTTTACCTCTAATGAAGTGATGAAACGCCTGAACGCTAAAATGTATGCCGAAGCCAAAAGGCTCGGGGTAAAATGGATTTTGGGCGGTGAATGCGGTCACATGTGGCGGGTCATCAACCAGTACATGGACACCATGAACGGCCCGGCCGACTTCCTGCAGGAACCGGTCAATCCCATCACAGGGACCAGGTTTGAGAATGCCAGGTCAACCAAGATGGTGCATATCGCTGAGTTTACCGCAGATCTCATCAAACACGGAAAACTCAACCTCGATCCTTCCCGCAATGACAAGGTGAGACTGACCTGGCATGACTCCTGCAATCCTGCCAGGGGAATGGGGATTTTTGAGGAGCCCAGATACATTATTAATAGCGTGTGTAAAAACTTTTATGAAATGCCTCCAGGCACCATCCGGGAAAACACCTTCTGCTGCGGCGGGGGATCCGGACTGAATGCGGGAGAATGCGATGAGCTTAAAATGGCCGGCGGACTGCCCAGGGCCAATGCGGTTAAGCATGTACATGAAAAACACGGCGTTAATATGCTGGGGTGCATGTGCGCCATAGACAGGGCTGTGTTAACTGAAACCATGAGCTACTGGGTGCCGGGGGTGGGAGTATGCGGGGTGCATGAACTGGTGGGAAACGCCCTGATAATGCCGGAGGAAAAAAAGAGAATAAAGAATTTAAGGTTGGAACCGCTCCCGGGAATGGAGGAGGCTGCTGATGAATGATAAAAAATGGATACTCATTGGTTTGGTGATTTTTCTGGGGGCCTTCACGTTCCCCTTCTGGTATAATCTTGGAAAACCGGCGCCAGCGCCCCAACCCGTGATGTCTGCAAAGGCCATGTCCGCGGGAGAATGCGTGGCCCCGGCAGTCGCTATGCGGTCCGGTCACATGCAGGTGCTGGACGAGTGGCGGAACAAGGTCGTGCGCCAGGGAGTGAGGACTTATCGTTCCCACACCGGAAAGGAATATCATATGAGCCTTTCCAACACCTGCCTGGACTGCCACGCCAACAAAGAGGAATTCTGTGACAGGTGTCATACCTACGCTTCAGTTAAGCTTTACTGCTGGGACTGCCATGTTGATCCCGCGGTGAGTTTGAAGGAGATGATAAAATGAAAAACAGTAGAAGGAAGTTTCTCAAGCTGGCAGGTGCCTCAGCCGTCGGGATCAGTTTCAGCGCCGGAGCCATTAAGGCGTTGGAAAACACGGAAACAAGTAAAACCGAACCGCACGGGGTGGATGTCTCAGATTTCACCGATTCGGCAACGCCCGACTCAGGCGCGCATGCTGAAGTTCAGAAAAAGGAATTCTCCGGAACAGCTAAACACTGGGGTATGGTCATCGATACCAGAAAATTTCATACTCCAGATGATCTCAAACCACTGATTGAGGCTTGTGAGAAATCCCATAACATACCCCACCACAAAAACAAGAACCACGAGATCAAATGGATCTGGGAGGAATACTATCATAACACGTTTCCCTCCATGGAAAACGAGTACCTGGCGGAAGAGCTGAAACACCGGCCCATCCCTGTCCTGTGCAACCATTGTGAAAATCCCTCCTGCGTGAAGGCCTGTCCGACCAAGGCGACTTTTAAGCGCAAAGACGGTATTGTGTTAATGGATTTTCACCGCTGCATCGGCTGCCGGTTCTGTATGGCCGCCTGTCCCTACGGCTCCAGGAGCTTTAACTTCCTGGATCCGCGTCCTGCCATCAGGCAGGAAAACTACAACCCGAAATTTCCCACCAGGGACAAAGGGGTGGTGGAGAAATGTAATTTTTGTGCTGAACGGCTGGCGGAAGGAAAGCCCCCGGCCTGTATGGAGGTTTCCAAAGGCGCTATCGTCTTTGGAGATCTGGGGGACCCCGGATCAGAGATCAGGGAAGTATTGAAGTCTAATTTTACCGTAAGGCGTAATCCCAGTCTGGGCACTGCGCCATCGGTCTATTACATATTATAAACGAGGTTGCTATGCTTGATACCGCAGTAAAAGGAAGTAAAAAATACTGGACATTGATTATGGTGCTCGCGGGCCTGATTCTCATAGGCTTTTACTTTTATGCCCGGCAACTCACTGTGGGTTTGGGAATAACCGGCATGAGCCGGGACGTGACCTGGGGCTTCTATATTGCCCAATTCACTTTCCTGGTGGGTGTGGCGGCCGGAGGGGTGATGCTGGTCCTCCCCTATTACCTGCATAATTACAAGCTGTTCGGCAAGATAACCATCCTGGGAGAGTTCCTGGCTATCTCGGCCCTGTTAATGTGCATGATGTTTATTGCTGTGGACATGGGTAAACCAGACCGCTTTTTAAATGTGTTTCTCTACCCCACGCCCAACTCCATGCTCTTCTGGGACAGTTTGGTGCTGTTCTGTTACCTGGCCTTAAATGTCCTGGTTGGCTGGAAAGTGCTGGAAGCGGACCGGAATTCGGTACCTCCGCCTCCATGGATAAAACCGTTCATATATCTATCCATACCATTTGCTTTCGGCATCCATACCGTGACCGCCTTTTTGTATTGCGGACTGCCGGGCCGGCACTTCTGGCTGACTGCCGTTATGGCCCCCCGGTTTCTTTCTTCGGCATTTGCCGCCGGGCCGTCCCTGGTGATCCTGCTCTGCCTTATCATACGAAAAAACACAAAATTCGATCCGGGCAGGGAACCCATCCAAGCCATTGCCAGAATCGTCACTTATGCCTTGATTGCAAATGTGTTCTTCTTTTTATGCGAAGTGTTCGTGGCTCTGTACAGTGAGATCCCAGGGCATGTGATTCACCTGCAATATCTCTTTTTCGGCCTGCACGGCAAGGGAGCCCTGGTGCCCTGGATGTGGACATCCATGGCTATGATGCTGGCCGCTATTGTCATGCTGCTCATTATTCCCGTCCGGCGCAATGAAGGCCTGCTTGCCATTGCCTGCGCCCTTACCTTTGCCGGCATATGGATAGACAAGGGCATGGGCATGATTTCCGGGGGTTTTGTGCCCAATCCACTGCATCAGGTAAACGAATACATGCCGACCTTCCCGGAGGTCATGATAACCATTGGGGTATATTCCATTGGTTTTCTTATCCTGACCATCCTGTATAAAATAGCGGTTACTGTGCGGGAAGAGACAGCCTGATCCCGCCTCTGACAAGGTTACCGTAGCCTTTAGGAAAGATAGTCTCCGTACACCTCATTAATCAGGTATTTGGCCGCCACTGCCTGCAGAGAGCAGTGCGCTTCCTTTCCCTGATACAGTAACTGAAGAGCGCTTAAATCGGATTCCCAGACCTTGTCCCCGGGAGAAATCAGGCATACGCTGCCCGGTTCATACTGATAGGAAATCTGTCCTTTTTTTAGATAAATATGTTCCCCGCTTTCCTGGGTCTTGTAGGGATGCATGGCCGGAGGAATATCATGGGGAAGAAACCACAGCTTGATTTCACGCTCGGCTTCAGCTTCATTTTCTGAGGCATGAATCAGGTTGTCCATTCTCTTTCCGGTTTCCTCAATACTGTCTTTATGTATCGGCACTACAGTTCCAAGCGAGCGAATGGAGCCGGGAGTCTCCACCCTGGCGGTATGGGGGTCTGTCGGCCCGGCTACCTTGCGTATTTTTTTTACCGCGAACGGGCCCTGATAAATAATAGCGATCACCCTCTGCTTCTGCGGTTCATTGGGATAGTGGATCCGTCCCATGATATAGTCTATCAGCGCCGGATAAAAAGGTTTGTCCCGGTGCACGGCATAATGCTCTTCCGCCAGCATCTTATTGACGTGAACAATCTTGGTTCCGGCAAAGTACAGTCCGGTATGGAATTCCGATAACTGGGAGAGTACATAACCCGTGAGCGAGTTTTTTAAGGCGTCTGGTTTCATCAGGACCAGGGTCTGATTGATCTCTTGGTTTACCATTTTCTTAATCCGAATTGAAAAGGATAATATATTACAATTTAAGCGATTTTAAAGTTTGGAGCGTACTATTTTGAATTTTAACCGTCTGCTCACGGAAAAAAGTATTATTTACTGAAGTAACAATGATATCCGCCGGCCGCCACCTTTTCTTTAACCTCTCTGTATCAACCGGCATCTGTTGCCTCACGGCATTTACTTACCTTCAGGCCCTTCCGGCTTTCCCCGGAGCTCAGGGTTTCGGTTCGCATACCCCTGGCGGACGGGGGGGCATAATAATTGAAGTTACTAACCTCAATGATTCCGGGCCGGGAAGCTTCCGGGAGGCCTGCGGTCAAACCGGGCCCAGGATAATCGTCTTTAAGACCGGTGGAGTAATAGAGCTGCAAAACGAGATCCAGATTAATGAGCCCTTCATCACCATAGCAGGCCAGACCGCTCCCGGGAACGGGATAGTCCTCAAAAACTGCCAACTGACCGTATTGACCCATGACGTCATCATCCGGGGCATGCGATTCAGGCCCGGTGATAACCCGGAAGGAGCGGCTCCGGAAATAAGGGACTGTCTGAGCTTGCTGGGAGCACATAATGTGATACTTGACCACTGCTCCTTGAGCTGGGGCATAGATGAAAACGTCAGCGTCTGGCAGGGTTCCCGTGACGTTTCCATCCAGTGGTGCATTATAAGCGAGGGCCTTTTTTACAGCCTGCACGCAAAAGTGGGACACAGTATGGGCCTTCTGGTTGGAAACGGATCTGCACTGCTTTCCATTCACCACAACCTGTTCGCCCACAATAACGGCAGAAATCCCCTGATCTCCGGCGGGACAAACCATGAATTCATAAACAATGTCATCTTTGACTGGGGATATGCCAGTGAGTTTTATGAGGAAGGAATCCCTTTTAAAGCCGATGTGTATGGCAACTACTTCAAGCCGTTCACGAACGTGCCCGGCCCGCAAGAATATGCCATCTCCATTAATTTTGACTCAACCTCGTCTTCCAGGATTTACTGCCAAGACAATTTCCTGAACGGAAAACTGTTCTTCACACCTGAGCAGAAACAGGATTTCGGCGGTTTATCACTCCTGTTCCCCGAAAATTCGGCAATGGACAGTTCCTCATGTATAACGTCCCAACCTGTTCTTGAGGCATATGATACCGTGCTGGCCGCCGCCGGAGCCCTGCTTCCGGCCCGGGACGCTGTGGACAGCCGGATAATACAGGACGCAAAAGACAGCGCCGGCATGATGGTAGACTGCGTGGGCCCAGACACCATTTACTATCCCATGGACACAGCCAGGGGAGGGAGCGATACTTCCATCCTGCTTTCCCGGCGCACCGCCCTTGAGCCCCGGGGCTATGTGGGAAGAGTCATCGAGATTGTTAATGGCACCGGCCTCGGCCAGATTCGAACCATCACCGCTTATCATCCCGGCTCCCTGATAATATCAGGCTCGGATACGCTGGTGGATACCCTACAGGAAGCTACGGTCAACCAGCCATGGCAAACGATCCCTGATCCCACTTCCGTCTACCGGATTATCATACCCTGCGGCAATAACGCCGGCGGCTGGCCGCTTTACTCAACCGGAACGTCTTATGCGGATACCGACCATGACGGAATGCCTGATAACTGGGAAACGGCTCACGGTCTTGACTATCAGGACCCGACCGACGGCCCCCGGACCGGTTTGAGCATGGCCGGATATACTAACATCGAGGTCTTTTTAAACGGCCTTATCGACAGCGCCGGCATGAATACCGGGACCGCTGGACGGCCGTCCCCCCTCCCTGACAGCAACCTGGCGGCCTGGCCCAATCCTTTCAGTTCCAGGATAAGCATCCGGATTCTCCCGGATATGATGGATGTTCCTGCAATAAAAATCCATGATTATTCAGGCCGGCAAGTAAAATCTCTGACACCTTGGAAGAACCCGTCCGGACACTATCTGGCAACCTGGGAAGGGGATGATGAAAGAGGGACTCCAGTCCCCGGCGGCATATATGTGTTACGGATAACGGCAGGAAGCCTTGTCCGTACCAGACAAGTCATGCTTTTAAGATGATCTTCTGGGGCGCGATTTATAACTCATCCAGTTCTTGTTCGATCTGCTTTAACATCCAGGTCTTATCAGCCTTTTCGTCGCCCTTCTTTTCTATTCTGTAAAGAAAGATATTCTCTATGTCTGAAACTTTAGTTGATTGCAGCGTTTCAATGACACTTGATATCGCGAACACCCTAATGGATCTGTTTTGATTATGTTTCTTCAGTTCTTTTGATGCTATGACAATGGCGCTAATTTCATTTGAGCTCATCTGATCTTCCGTAAAATAGACAAGGATGTCCTTGTCCAGGCCAGTGGCCTTGGCCAGCTGAATAAGCACTTCCTTATATTTACGGAAACCTTTGGCATCGCTTCTCTGGTATTTAACCAAGATGCCTTTGGATAAAAGGTTTTTAAACTCCATGGACATAGCCGAACCCTAAATTAAAGTTAGTATATATCAACAATGTCCAGTAAATTTTCATGTAATATGCCGCCATTTTCCGGAAAAAGGTAACCTGACGAATTCTTCCTTCACATGGATTGTACGTACTGATGCCATAAACAAGCCCTGTTTACGGCCGCCTGATTATCTGTGAAGCCTAATCCTCCTCCTGGCCGGGAAGATCGCTGCTGGACGGATAAATCTTCATGATTCTGGCAACTCCGGTCGTCTCAAGCACGGAGGCCAGGCTCTCCTGAGGTTCTATGATGCAGAATTCCCCCCCTTCGTTCATCACCTGTTTGAAACAATGCACCAGTACTCCAATTGCCCCGCTGTAGATATATGAAGACTCGGTAAAACAAACGGCTATTTTCTTCACGCCCATTTTTATATACCCTTCAATCAAGATTCTGAGTTCGGATAGTTCTGAGATTACCTGAAGCTCTTCATGAATTTTGAGCACCCTGAATGATCCGTGGGTTGAAATGTCAATTTTCATTTTCCCTGACTCCTTTTACTTTGTTTCGCGCTTTTTTCCGAAACTGAACAACGCCTCAGAAAATTCAAACTCTATTCTGATTTTTCTTCCTCTGTCTTCACTAAATTGGCCACCGGAAATAAGGAACGGTTTCCGGTTCCAACTTCATTATACCATGTACAGAACACCCAGGTGTCACTGAAAACCCTGTCAATGGTCATTTCCTGACCGGTATTTGTGTAAACGACCCTGTCCCCTATCTTAAAACCATTCAACGCCATATCGCATCCTTAAACCGTTCCGGCGCCCCTCTCCCTTTCAGGTTTCCGAATAACCATAAACCGCCCATTAAGACTAATTTTCTGATAATCCAAGCCATAAATCAATCGGATAATTTGATTAACACTCCAAATTATGATTCCTCGCGGATTTTGTTTTATAGTAATTGCTAATTTTTGCAACCATGAACGGCACCCAATCCCGATTCTCTGTTACCTACCGCGTTTCCGTCCGGGACGGCCGGTCTATCCGGGAGCACCTTGAGGACATCGCCCTTGAGCAGACCGCGGAAGCTCCCAGGAAGTGCATCCCGGAACAACTCATCCGGGATGGAATCCTTGGCTCTGTCCATAGGATTAAGGATATGGATGAATCCAACTCAGTTTACGAAGCAGTAATCAGCTACCGGAACGATATTTCGAGTTTTTCCGTCCCCCAGCTTCTGAATGTGCTTTACGGGAACATTTCTCTTAAGGACAATATCAAACTGACCGGCCTGTCGTTGCCGGAAGATTTTCAGGGAGTTTTCCCCGGCCCGGGGACAGGTATAGAAGGCCTTAGAAAAATCCTGGGCGTATACCGACGGCCCCTGGCCTGCACAGCGCTCAAGCCCATGGGTCTCTCCTGCCGGCAGCTGGCCGAAATGGCCGGGGCTTTTGCCGAGGGAGGAATCGACCTGATAAAAGACGACCACGGTATCAGTGATCAGCCTTTCAGTCCCTTTAAGGAACGGACAACCCTCTGCCAGCAGGCCGTGGAAAGGGCAAATGGCAGAACAGGCCGGAAAACCCTTTATCTCCCCATGATCTCCGGTAAGTTCGATGAAATCGAAGACCATGTACGGCACGCAGTCCAGCTCGGCATCCGGGGAATTCTCATAGCTCCCATGCTGGCAGGCCCCGATACGGTAAGATATCTTTCTCAAAAGTATGGCTTACTGGTTATGGCACACCCGGCTATGACCGGTACCTTTTTTCACAGCCCCTGGCATGGAATGACTCCGGCGTTCCTGCTAGGCACTCTGTTCAGGCTCATCGGAGCCGACATATCCGTGTTTCCCAATGCCGGCGGCAGGTTTCATTTTACCCAAGAACAGTGCGAAGAACTGACGGAGGCCTTACTAAGGCCCGACCATGGATGGAAAAGAACCTTTCCCTGTCCGGCAGGTGGAATGCGGCTTGACCGCATCGCGAGTATGATTGAGGAATATGGAGAAGATACAGTACTCCTCATCGGAGGCAACGTTATGCTCCAGGGCAAAGACCTGACAAAAGGGGCGAAGGTCTTCATGGAAAAGATCAGATCATGCTCAGGTGAGGAACTTGTTGAACCGCTCAGGGATACGCCTTCTTCTTGCGAGGCAGGAAGTTCTGCCGGGGAAGCAGGTCCCGCAGAGCTCCTCAAGTTCTCCAACTATACCTGGGCCGGGAGAAGCATACAGGAATACAAACCCGAAGATATCCATGATTATAAGGGAATATACCGCCAGGAACTTGTAGGGATCTTTGGTGAAAAGACAAAATTCGATCTCCGCTACTTCGAGATTATGCAAGGGGGCTATTCCTCTCTGGAAAGGCACGCGCACGAGCATGTGATAATCGGCGCGCGCGGCCGCGGGCTGCTCTTAAAGGGAAGCCGGGAGTTCCCGGTACACCCTCATGACATCGCTTATGTGTCCCCCCTGGAAAAACACCAGCTGGTAAACCGGAACAGTGAGCCTTTCGGTTTTTTCTGTATAGTTGATCACCGTCGGGACAGGCCTGTTCAAGGATAAAGTTTCGGTCTTGTTCCCGCCCTTCCCCCGTTAAAATGACCACCCGGCAGTCAACTCGAGGTCAATGCCGGAGGTGAGATACATAAAAGGCTTAAGGATATCCAAGACATCCTTATCCACTTCAGGAGCATCTATTACAATATCCGTGTACCCTATGCCATAACCTCCCCGAAAGCAGAGAGTAAAACCGCTTTTCCTTATCCATTTTTTCCCGGCATTAACACCTGCATGCACCAAGTGTATCTCACTCCTCATATCCTTTTTTTCGCCCTTTTCAACTACCGCGCTCTTGGCTGTTTGACGTGTTTGTTTGATAAAGAAACCGGAAAATGAAGTGGGTAATCCCGGCTGCCAATGGTAGCGGTAGTGTATCCCCGCCGCATGCCCCCGCGTCTCCCCCATGAACTCAAAGGCGCTCCATCCCGAAAAGAACGCTCCTTCCGCCAATACAGCGTTGTGGGGGGAAATCAGAAATTCCATGTTGCCGCCATAACCTCCCCCCAGAGGACCTAAAGGATTTATGCACAGGGACATTTTCCTGCTCATCACCAGACTGTCTGCTTCCTGTGGCAGGAGCGAAAGGGGATTCATGAGGATGAGGACAAGGAATATTTTTTTATTCAGCATTCACTTTCTAATTTATTATTCTGCAACCTGGTATACAAAAGCTTATTTCATGCTCATTCATTCTTTTCTTCCCGCTCAGGATCCTCAACCTGTTAAAGAATTGTTTCAGGAATACCTCGAATGGGCAGTCTCCAGGGCAAGAAAGGCATACGGCGTAGACTTTGATGCAGAGGAAACACTGGGTATTCATGGAAAAGTCCCTGACCCGGTCGTGAATATATCTGGCCTCTGAATGATCTATGTTATATAATTAGACAAATCTTAAATAGTAAGAGGAGCATGATGCGCAAGAAAACGGTACTTTTTCTGGGCATTGGCCTGGTGACATTGGTAGCCTGCGGAAAGGAGCCAACCGCTCCGGATCCTGATATGGTCACCGTCACAGGCACAGTACGGAACATGACTGACAGCTCGGCTGTTTCAGAGGCGAACATCACCATTTACGACGCCAATACCAATGCCCCAGTGACGCGCACGCTCACCGACACCGGCGGTTTTTACCATCTGAGTGTGGAGGCTGGCGCCTATTACATAAAAATGGCGGCTCAGGGTTATATCCCTTCGCCGCCCCCGGGCGGAGCGCCCGTACCTTTCCAGGCCGACGCGGCCGTCGACACGACCATCACAAATATTTTTCTGAAGGTCGACGCCTCCGCCTCTTCCACCGGAAGTCTTTCGGGGACGGTGGCCCTTGCTGATGAAACCGGCATCAGCGGATTTTTGATTATAGCCACACATTCTTCCGGAAGCCAGGTCATGTCCACGACCTCTGGACCTGACGGTTTCTATGTCCTCTATAATCTCCTGCCCGGCCTGCATACTATCAAGTGCCTGCGGGCCGGCTATAAACAGACGACAACCCCAATTCAGTTTACTGTATACGCGGACAGCTCGGTCAAACTGGCCGATATCGCCATTGAAATAATACAGGGAGCCCGGCTATCGGGGCAAATCACCTTCCTGGCCTCCCCGAATGCCACAGTGGATATCACCCTGATTGATCCCGATTCCCGAGAGGCCATACCCGGACTTTACACTTTTAACAACGGCACCAGCTACGCGCTGGATTCAATTCCACCCGGCACGTTCCTGGCCTGGGCCACCTATCAGAATGACGGCTATGTGATGGACCCGGACTGGATAGCTAAAAACGGCCTTCCCTATGTGACCTTCAGTGAATCCGACCTCAGCCAGACGCGCGATTTCAGTGTTACCGACGCGATCATTATTAATTCACCTACCAATGAGGCCGATTCTATCTATCCCGTGGAAATTAATACCACGACGCCGAGCTTCAGCTGGACGGACTACCCGCAGCCCAAGGAATACATCATTGAAGTGAGGAACCGGAATGGCGAAAGGATCTGGGGCGGATATGATGCAAACGGGACCATTCTTCATCCTCAGATAGGCAAAGACGACTCGCCGGTGCTTTTTGATTTTGACGGATCAGCAATCGAACCCCTGCGTGACGGTGGGATTTATCAATGGAAAATCTATGGCGACGACAGCGCTGATCCAAATATCCAGACCCTGCTTTCTTCCAGCGAGGATCAACTGGGATTATTTAAAGTTGTATTGGATACCTCGGCGAATCCGTAACCAGGGCCAAAGGTAATCTGTATCAGGATCAGAACAGCTTTTTATCCTTGAATATTACTTTTTAGCCAGGTCAGAATATCTTCTTTGGCAATAACGCCGCCTGCCATATCCATCTCGGAAAAGAACTCCATTTTAAAATCATTGTGGAGGGCGTAGGCAAAAGAGCTGCACCTGCCTTTCCAGCACTCAATTTCATCACCGGGAAAGAAAAAATTGAGGATATTTAAAGCTGTGTCAGACGCGCAGCCTCCCCCATACTCAGTCGACCATCCCGCCGGAGAGTGATGAATAATTGATATCGGGATATTGGCAGAAAATCCGCCTTCTGAATTCCTGTCAATAGTAATGTCCCTTACCCTAGACAGATCCAGATCACCAGTGCTGATATTGATCATGAGCCCCTCCTTGGACCGAAAGATAAACTATTATTAATAATTATTAAAGCAACTGCCCGAAAAACGGACCACGGTAAGTTTTTCTTGTTCAATTATAATTAACTCTCCAAATCCGGTATGAATATCGCACGTTTCCTCCTTTTTATTCTCATAGCCTTCACCATTTATTTCGGGATGCACTATTATGTGTATCACAACCTGGCTGTGCTCACAAGCAATTGGAAATGGTTCAAATGGGTCTTTATCGGATTAGCATTGAGTTTTCCCGCAGTGGAAATAATCGGACACGCCTCGCCCCTCTGCCCCGGACCCTGGACCATGCGCCTGGCTTCCCTGTGGCTGGGTATCGTTTTCCTTCTCTTTTTCTGGCTTCTGGCCATCAACCTTCTGCATTTCCTTATTTCTATTATACCGGGTTCACCTTTCATACCAAAAAGTTACCGCATCATGGCCGTGATGGCTTGGGTGCTGATAACCTGTGTCTGGGGATTGATAAGCGGATTAAGTCAGCCAGAAACAGTTACTTACCAAGTTGACAGGAGTGAACGCTTTAAGAGCGGTAAACTGCTTCGTATTGTCCAGTTGTCCGATCTCCATCTGGGAACGTCACTGGGAGCGGACTTTCTTGCCCAGGTGATCAGCCGTGTTCACGATCTGAACCCGGACCTGATCCTCATCACTGGTGATCTGATAGACATGGACATACGTAACCTGCAAAATTTTATCCCCCTGCTGAAAAAACTGAGGGCGCCCAGTGGAACCTTTGCGGTCACCGGCAATCATGAATATATCTCGAACGTCCAAAAGTTCCTTGATATTATGAGCCAGGCGGGAATTCCAGTATTGCAGAACCAGCTGGTGTTTAGTAATGACGGCGTTCAGATAGCAGGAGTTAATGATTTGGAAGGCCGCCGTATTTCGGGATCAGCGGTACGGTCCGATATGAATCTTTGTCTTAAAGATTATAATCCCGGCTTCCCCTGTATCCTGATGTCGCACCAGCCCAAAAAGTATGAAGCCGCGGTAAGCAAAGGAGTAGACGTGATTCTTTCGGGCCATACCCATTCCGGTCAACTATTTCCCTTTCACCTGTTCGTAAAAATGGCGTTTAAGCATATCTCCGGTAACCATAAAATCAGTCAAAACACAAATATCATCATATCTAACGGCACCGGATTCTGGGGGCCGCCGCTCAGGGTATTGGCGCCTGCTCAGATAGTAGTGGTTGAATTCAGGTATTAACTGGTATTCTCTCTCCCCCAAAAATCCGGGCTCATCCGCCGCATCCGCATAAACCAGTATTATAGAATAACCCCAGAATGAGGACGGTTATTGAATGACGAATAGTCTTAAAATGAAAGAAAGGCAACATCATTCAGGGATGCCGAAGATGATGAGGATGATTAAACCGGCTGACTTCTGATCACTGACTACTGG
>JBHPJW010000057.1:0-15015 GCA_042567505.1 Fibrobacterota bacterium | reverse complement strand
CTGGGTGACCATTGCAGCTATGTTGTGATTAATTCGCATTAACAACCTCCTTGTTATTTTGTATGAAAATCAACGTCCTTGCTGATTCTCTTGCATGCAAGCCGTAACAGGCTCTGTTAAATTTATCGGACCAAGCTTAACGGCACTTTAGCTTTTTTTTCATTTTTTTTTAAAAACGTTTAAAATGGCCAAAAAACAGGAGGTTTTCCATTCCTTTCTCCCCGGACTTATCTCAATAGTAAGACGATTCCGCTGTTAATCCGGCCAGGAAAGGGAAGGGAAAACTGCGTTTTCCCTGGTCAGTTTACCATGGTTGAACCGCATTTGGGCCATACCGGCTATCATGGCGCCATTATCTGTACATAAAGCAATGTGGGGTATTACAGCCCTGTATCCACGTTTTTCCGTTTCTTCCCTGAATCTCTGCCGCAAATAGGTATTTGCCGAAACACCCCCGCAAACTGCCACGGAATAGATTTTCTTCTCCTCCATAGCCCTGATGGTTTTCTTTACCAGGATTTCTACCAGGGCGAATTCCAGGGCAGCGCAGATATTTTCACGGTTTTTTCGTACATGGTCCTCTGAAACGGACTCGATAAAACGGACAAAAGCTGTTTTTACCCCGCTATAGGAGAACTCATAATTATTCCTCACGTCCAGGCCCTTGGGCAGAATTATATAGTCCCTTTTTCCCTTTTCCGCCAGACGGGATATCCGGGGTCCGGCGGGATAGCCAAGCCCCATTATTTTCCCACATTTATCAAAGGCCTCTCCTGCGGCATCATCTCTTGTCCTGCCCAGTACCCGGTAGGTAAAGTATTCCTCTACCACACACAATTCCGTATGGCCACCGGAAACTGTTAAACAGAGGAATGGCGGCGCGAGAGTGTTATCACTTAAATAAGCGGCGGCCAGATGACCCTCAAGATGGCTGATACCGAATACCGGTTTGCCCAGGGCCCTTCCCATTCCTGTGGCAAAAGAGGATCCAACCAGCAGGGATCCAATAAGGCCCGGTCCCCTGGTAAAAGCGATTACATCGATGTCGGCAATGTCCCGGCCGGCTTCCTGAAGTGCCGAGGAGACTATGGGAGAAATCTTTTCCAAATGCGCACGGGCCGCGATCTCAGGGACAACGCCCCCATAAGCTTTATGGTGTTCCTCCTGCGAGTAAATTTTATTAGCCATCACATTCAGGTCCTGATCTACGATCCCGCAGGCCGTTTCATCACAGGAAGTTTCTATACCGAGAGTAAACATGTTCTTTTTAAAGTTACTCGAAGTGGTCAAAAAAGTCTCCTTTCTGTTGTTCCGGATCTTCCCCGGGCCGCCCATTTCCGCCTGGGGCGCCTGAAAGGGCGAGACGAAGGGTTGACCCGGCGTCTAAAAACGCCTAGATTCCAGCTGCTCGGCTTGTGGACCGGTCCAGGCTCCGGTTGGAATGACACCCTTATTTCCCGCATCGAGCGAAACTATGGCGGCGCAGACAGGCGTTTTTTTCATGTCATTCTGATTGTTCAGACCATTTTTTATTTTCAGCTAAAAGCATGCGAAACCAAATTGGATATTTAATTATGGAGGCCATCCGCGGATTCAAGGATTCACGCCTCAGCTCATTGACGGCTATATTCACCATTGGCATTTGTACTTCTGTGCTTGGTTTCATCCTGATAACCCTTTGGGTAATAATAACCACTGTTAATCTGCAGACTGGGGACAACTCCATAAGGATCTTTATGGACCAGGACCATGAGTCTGCCGAATCCATACAGCAAACCGAAAAAGCGCTTCGAAACTTAACCGGTATGGACTCCATCATTTTCGTAAGTAAATCCGAAGCGCTGGAGGAGTTCAAAAGGGATTTTGACAGGGACATGATTGAAGCGCTTCCCTATAACCCGCTGCCCCCTTCATTCATACTCTACCCAGGAAACGCTTATGCTTCTTCAGCTCAGAGCAAAATGCTCAGAAACAGGCTCAAGCTGTTGGATGGAGTAGAGGACATCAGTGAAGTTCCTACCTATCTGGCCTGGCTGGACAAGTGGAAAATGCCGGTACTCATTATCAGCCTCTTTTTTATCCTTTTTATTGCGGGCGCCCTCGCTTTAATAGTATCAAATGCGGTGAAATTAAACCTCTTCACCAGAAAGGTCCTGGTGGAAAACATGAAATACTGCGGAGCCGGAGAGGCCTTTATTACCATTCCTTTTCTCTTAGAGGGACTTCTCCTGGGTCTGGCCGGCAGCCTCTTTGGGGTCGCCTCCACCGCAATTATTTTTGTTTTCTTCAAATTGTTATTTCCTGATACTCTGATAGGGGGACAGTGGAAAATTTTCCTGGTCCTGATCGCCTTTACCTCTGTTTTAGGAAGCTGGGCGAGTTTCAAGACTGTCAGAACATTTATACATAAAGGATAGGTTCCTGGTGTTTGTGGTAAGGATGAAATAGTTGTGAGTTGTGGGATTTCATTAGTCATTAGGTCATTATGCGTGGGGCTTCGCCCTCACGCGTCATTAATTGAAGATGAACTCCAACTAATGACCAATGACGCGCCCAATTCCACGGGAACGGTGCAAAGGGGCACATAATGACGAATGACACCCCAATCATCAACATCCTGCTTGTCCGCCCGAAGCCTTTTCGCGGAGGCGGGTTATCCTGTCTAAAAAAAAAGAAACGGTTTAACCGTATATATATCGTTCGTTTTTGCCGCATGGTGACATTGTTCATTCTCTGCGCTTCCATAACCATCCAGTCCGCCACCAGGAATCTTGAACAGGACATTAAAAAACAAAAAAGTGAATTAAAAGCCCTGAAAAACACTCTGGCTGAGGAAAAACGGAAGTTAAACAACCTCATCCGGCAGAAAACGGATGTATTGGGGCAAATGGAAAAGACATCGGAACATATCGCTCTGATCGAAAAGTACATGCAGAAACTGGACGCTACCAGCAACACCTTGAGGCTTACTCATAAGGAGAATAAAAAAGAGCTGATAAATGTCCAGGACAGGATTCTGCAGAGAAACAGTCTCATCGCTTCTCATGTGCGTTCGCTTTTTATAGCAGGGAAGGAAGATGTGCTGAGGTTCAACCAGATTCCCTGGAACGAAAAAGCTTTTTTCAAAAGGATCTTTTTTGTAAAACGTATGGTGGCATATGAAAAATCCCTTGTCGCCTCAGCGCAAAAAGACGAAAGGGAGAAGCGTAAAATTATAAAATCCGTTAATAAGAAATTGCAGGAAATGCAGGCTTTTAAAAAACACAAACTGGAAGAAAAACAAACATTTTCAAAAGAGCAAAAAGAACTTAAGACAAGCATGTCCCGCCTTCAGAATGATGAAAACATAAAACGCCGCGCCTTAAAGCAGATGGAAAAAAATGCCCGGGCCTTATCAAAAATTATCAAGGCCCTGGAAGAACAGAGGAAGGCTGAGTTGGCACGGGATAAAAAGGGCCGTACACTTGATAAGAAGGGCCGATTCTGCGCACCGGTCCGGGGCCGTCTGGTTTCCCGATTCGGATTACAGTATCATTCCACCTTAAAAACCTCTACCAAAAACCTGGGAGTGGAATACCTTGGTGTCCCGGGAGAATCGGTCCTGTCCGCGGCCAGTGGAGAAGTCGTTTACGTAGACGAAATTCCAGGATATGGCAGGGGAATTATCATTTATAATGGTTCCGGTTATTATACCATCTATGGCAATCTCAGTTCCATTTCCGTGAAGGTCGGAGACAAAATTACAGGCTGCCGGGAAATAGCGGTTGTTCCCTCTCAAGGCGGGAAACTCCAGCGTAAAATTTATTTCGAAGTTCGTAAGGAAAGAAATCCGCTCAACCCTGTAAACTGGCTGAAACAATGATAAATTAGAATAATGGCATGTTGGATTTAAAATTTACCAGAACTTTTCATCAGGCTGCGGCGAAGGATTTTTTACTTCATTCCCTTGCCGGCGGATCATTTCCGCAAGCGCTTTTAATTCATGGCCCGGCAGGAGTCGGCCAAACAGCCTTAGTCATTGATTTAGCCCAGATGCTGCTGTGCGATTCCAAAGTAACAAAACCGTGCGGCACCTGTATACGGTGCCTGGAATGGCAGAGAATGAACAGAGATAACCTTCATTACCTGGTTCCCTCTTCAGATGCTCAACAGAAAAACCGTGATTCACGGATAGACACAGGATCATCCAGATGGAAAATGCTCCTTGAAGATCCCTATAGCGGACTTTGTTCCGCCCGGGAACACATTTCCATAGGGCAGGTGCGGGACTTGACAGAACGTCTTGGGTATTCCGAAATAGCTGCTCGTAAAAGAGTCGTTATTATCTTCTGGGCGGAATCCATGCTGGAGCCGGCTGCTAACTCCCTGTTAAAATTACTTGAAGAACCGCCCCCCCATACTTTTTTCCTTCTCAGCTGTGAACACAAAGCTGGCATGATTCCGACTATCCTTTCCCGATGTGTTTTATTGAATCTAGCCCCGCTTTCTCATTCCTCCATGGAAGAATTCCTTCTCACCAAAGGTGCGGACTCAAAATTCACCCATTCAAAAGATTTGCTGTTTCTCTGTAATGGCTCTCCCGGTACCTACCTGGAGCTGGTAAACCATGAAGGAACAGCGATGCTGGCCCTCGCCAAATCCTTTATGCAACATACCCTGCAAGGCGACTGGTTTGCTCTGTCTGAGTTAATTGACAGGGATTCAAGCTTTGATGATATGGAAAAATCCCTGAAAATGCTCAACCTGACGCTGGAGATTATCCGCGTGGGCCTTTCTTCAGCGCACCGGTCCGTAAATAAGGGAAACGAAGCTGCCATGTGGAGCCTGGACGGTAAATCCACAGGGGACATGAACCATGTCATCGACCTGGTTCACAACTATCCCGGAATTGACCAATACGTGAATTACATTGAGGATTCCATTTCGGCTGTTCGACATTATGCAAAACCCTCACACGCACTGCTGGGCAACTTCCTGGCCTTGGAAACCGCTGAAAGGTAATCATCACCATCATGTCCGATATCTCACCTCCAGTCACCAATGTGCTCATTGAAAAACCTCAAAAAAGCGATCATCAACAAGTCTTAGAGTTTGCCCGGGAAATAAACGCACCGGGATTTGTAGCTGAACTGCTGATGAAAAGAGGAATAAGCAGCCAGGCCCAGGCCCGGCATTTCTTTCTGGCAGAAACGGAAACTGCGGTGGATGCCCTGGACCTGCTCGGACTGGAGCGGGCCCTGGAGTTACTTTTAAATATTTTGAAGATTAAAGAGAAAATCCTGGTTCACGGCGACTATGATGTTGATGGAATCGCCGGTACCGCGGTTTTATCTAAGGGGCTTAAGGCTTGCGGTTATGATGTTGACTGGTTCCTGCCAAACAGGTTTACAGACGGTTACGGGATCACCATGGGTAATGTCCAAAAGTTTCATTCCCGTGGATTCAAATGGATAATAACGGTTGATACCGGTATCAGCGCCCTGGAAGAAATACAGGCCGCGGTTGATTTGGGCATGGGAGTTATTATTACTGACCATCATCATGCGCCGGCAATCCTGCCGCCGGCTGAGGTCATCATTAATCCAAACCAGCCCGGATGCCGTTATCCCAATAAGGATTTATGCGGAACAGGTATCGCCTACCGTCTGGTCAACGAACTCATGCTGCGGGTCATGGGCAAAAACGCGGAATACCTTCTCGATCTGGTCGCCCTGGCCAGCCTGGCTGACTCCGTTCCGGTCATGGGTGAAAACCGGTTTTTAATCCGCAAGGGATTGAGGTTGTTGGAACAGACTGAAAATCCCGGCCTTCTGGAAATGATGCAAAGGTCGGAATTATTGGGAACATCCGTGACTTCCACAGACATTTTATTTAAGGTTGTGCCTTTTTTAAACGCTCCGGGCCGATTAGGCGCTCCGGATACTTCTTACCAATTACTGACAGCGGATGACCAGTCGGAGGCGCGGTTGTTGGCAGACAAATTATGGACACTGAATTCCCAGCGCAAAGCTCTGGACCGTCAGGCTCTGCAGGAAGCGTTGGCCATGGTGGATCAGAATCCTCTGCTCAGGCAGTCCTCCTGCCTGGTCGTTGCCTCTCAATGGAATGAAGGGATCATCGGCATCGTAGCGGCAAAACTGGTGGATAAGTACTGCAGGCCCGTCTTTGTGCTCTCGATCTCAGACGGCATTGCCAAAGGATCCGGCCGTACCGTAGAGGGTTTTAGCCTTTTTCAGGCCCTGGTCAGCTGCCAGGATCTGCTGGAAAAATGGGGCGGGCATTACTATGCCTGCGGATTCAATATCAAAACAGAAAACATTGCCGAGTTCCAGAACAGAATGAACAGCCTGGCTGCGGATTGCCTTTCGGAAAGTCAACGGATTCAAACCGTCATCCCTGAATCTGAAATCAATTTACCGGACATTAACCCGGAATCCATGCTCTGGCTGAAAAGGTTTGAACCCTGCGGCCCCTCGAATAAGAATCCCTTGTTTTATACCGAAGACGCTTTTCTGGATGGAGCGCCCAGAGTAGTAGGAGAAGCTCATCTGAAATTTCAGGTGACAAACGGCCCGGTAAGTTTCGATGCCATTGCCTTTGGGCTGGGACACCTCCAAAAACATCTGAAAACTAATCAAAAAGTAAAATTGGCCTTTCATCCGGAATGGAATAATTTCCGGGGAAGAAAATCTATTCAGCTCAGGGTGGTTGCCCTGGAACCTCAATAAACCTTTTAGTCCGCTCATTGGAGATAGATGCCAAAAATACAACGGAAAAACTATGATGTGATAATTCTGGGAGGGGGGCCGGCAGGTCTTGGCTGCGCGGTAAACCTGGCGGAAAGGGGAATCTCGGTGCTGCTGGTAGAGCGGCACGATATATCCTCCACCAGCAAAACCTGGCTAACCTTTGATGATGTCCTTAAAAAATACGCCCTGGAGGAATGCATAAGGAACAGGTTTTCGGAGATCCTTTTTTCCTGTTATCTGGGCAACAGTTATGCGTTTGCCAACCGTGACTTTATCTATCCCATACATGAGGAAAAGGCCCTGGCCCTGCTGGCCCGGAGGGCAACGGCACAGGGAGCGGTCATCAAGGATAAAGAGCCTTTTATCAATTACCGTCTGGATGAAAAAGACGGCACGGTCATTATTAATACAACCAAAAGCACCTATCAGGCCAGACTGGCCGTGGACGCCATGGGCAGGGACTCCCAGTTATTGCCCAGCAGGGGATTGACCAATGACACCATTGACATGGGTTGTCTTTCTTTTTTTCTAGAAGACGTAAACCATAAAAATGATAATGCCATGCTGCTGTACGACTCCTTCTTCCCCGGGCCGGATTATTTCTGGCTGGTCCCCTTGGAGGAAAACAAGGTTATGGCAGGCATCTTCTTTTTTTCCTCTCTTTCCGGATGCAATCTGAAGGAAAAAGCCGGAAAGCTTGAGCTTTATCTGCAGGCAAAAAACCTTAAAGGCCGGGTCTATGATACAAGAAAAGGAAATATTCCCCTTGGCAACCAGCGGCGCATCCATACCGAGTCCATATTGTGTATGGGAGACAGTTGCAATACGGCCCTTCCCTCTTCGGGATTTTCTTTTAACCGCTGTCTAGAAGAATCCGAACTGCTGGCGGGATTTGTGGAGCAGTATCTCGATGCCAAACTACCCCTTTCCGAGTATAAAAACACTATTCTCGGGTCTAAAATCCCGGCTATTGAAATTCACCTTATGATTTCAGACATGCTGTCCAAGTTCACCGACCCAATGCTCAACAAGGCAATCGGAGAAATGAAGAACCTCGATGAGGAATTTCTCGTATCTTTTTTATCAGGGAGGGATATGAGCTTTAGTTGGGCGGTAACAGCATTGAGGGCCATCATGAACACGTTTTCACTGGCTGAGATTCGCTCTCTTTCTCTCAAGCAGAATTATCTGAAGAATTTCAGCAACCTGTATAACCTGCTGCCCGCCCTGCCTTCCGCAAAAATCGGGGAACAGCTGATGAATTTTATGACCGGAATCATAAAGAGCGACTATCCCACCCTGGCGGGATTATTGAAAGGACGGAAATAGTTCCTGGAAAAATGGAGTGTGGGAGTAGTTGATATAGATATGAGGCTTAAGGTATTATTTGTCATTAGGTCATTATGCGTCTTCGCTTCCTCTCTCGCTGACCTCCTTCGCTGTCCCGTCTCCACTGCGTTTCGCCGGGGCTGGTCGGGCTATGGAGGACAAGTCGGGGGAAGCGAGGGCACATAATGACAATTGATACCTTTCAATCCTTAACTCCCAATTCCATACTACATTTCTATAGCCATGCCTGAACCTGTCATCACAGTAACAAACGCCTGTAAGACCTACGGAGCCGTTAAGGCGGTAGACGTCCTGAGCTTCAAGGTCCCGCCCAAAACCTGTTTCGGCTTCCTGGGACCCAATGGGGCCGGTAAAACCACCATGATGAAAATGCTCTATGGCCGCTGCAGCCGGGACATGGGTTCCGGCAGTTCCCTCCAGGTGCTTGGTTTTGATCCTCACACCCATGAATTGAACATCAAATACCTGTCCGGAGTCGTTCCCCAGGAAGACAACCTTGATTCACAGTTGAATGTGTTTCAGAACCTGCTGGTCTACTCAAAGTTCTACGGAATGGAAAAAAAAGAGGCGGGGATGCGGATCGAATCGCTGCTGGAGTTCCTCGAACTCTCTGATAAGCGCCTCTTTAAAATCAAGGAGCTTTCCGGCGGGATTAAAAGACGGCTGATAATCGCCCGTGCGCTGCTGCACCATCCGCGTCTCCTGATTCTGGACGAGCCCACCACTGGATTAGATCCCCAGGTGCGTCACCTCATCTGGGAAAAGATCCGGGGCCTGAAAGAGGACGGCACCACCGTGCTGATAACCACCCATTACATGGAAGAGGCCTTTCAGTTGTGCGACACTATTATCATCATGGATAAAGGGAAAAACATTGTGCAGGGCAATCCACAGAGCCTGCTCGACCAAAACATCGAGCCCTGGGTGCTCGAATTAAAAAAACAACACAACAGTCGAGCTCTGTATGACGCCCTGGATCCCGACCGGGTGCGGGTGGATGATGCAAGGGACCCGCCACTTTTTTATTCCCGGGACCTGGATTGTCTCAAGCATATGGCTGACGCGCTGGAACAAAGTGAATATCATTTGCGCCAGTCAAACCTGGAAGATCTGTTCCTGAAGGCCACGGGAAGGACATTAAATGAACGACAATAAGCGAATACAAACGTCCCGCAGAGGCGTTAAGACTGTCATTGCGAACCCACCGTCCAATAGCACTGAGGCTGGGCTTCTAGAGACTGCTTCGGCCGCCAGCGGCCTCGCAGCGACGGTGGGTGAAGCCGTCTCTAGAAGCCCTGCGTCTTGCGAGAATAAAGAATGAACAACCATCCCCCATATCTCAAACGCATCTACAGCGTCTGGTACCGGCACATGCGCGTTTATACTAAAAATATCTGGAGCAACGGATTTCCAGCTTTCATGGAACCGCTTATCTTCCTGGCCGGAGTGGGACTGGGACTGGGAAAATACATCGGATCCATGCAGGGCATGTCCTATCTGCAGTTTCTGGCGACCGGGCTCCTGCTCACCGCCGCTATGTATACGTCCGCCTTTGAATGCTCCTTCGGCACCTTCATCCGCCTGGAGTTTGAAAAGGTATATGACGGGATGCTGGCCGCCCCCATCACGGTCAACAACCTTATTATCGGAGAAATCCTATGGGCCGGCACCAAGGGTCTGTTTTTTTCTTTTGCCGTGCTGTGCATGCTCTATCTCTTTGGCATCATTCCCGTTTCCCTGAGTATCTTCACTCCTGTGATCGGCTTTGTGACCGGAATAATGTTTGCCGTACTATCTCTGCTATTTACCTCGTTTGTAAACAATATAAATCACTTGAATTTCTATTTTACAGGTTTCCTTTCCCCCATGTTCTTTTTCTCCGGGGTGGTGTTTCCCGTCACCAACCTCCCAAGAGTCATGCAGCCGCTGGCGGAAATCTTCCCGCTCACCCACACGGTCAGGCTGGTCCGGGCCCTGTGCGGCCAGGGCTTTGAGCCAGGCCTGCTCTGGGACACGGCCTACTGCGTGATCCTGATTACACTGGTGGGCGCTTTGGCAATCCAAAGGCTGAAAAGCCGGCTGCTGAAGTAATCGGCAATGCCGGACAAACAGGTTTTTAAAATACACCAAGAGGGATTCGAACCCCCGACCGACGGATTAGAAATCCGTTGCTCTATCCTACTGAGCTATTGGTGCATTGTCCCAAAAGTATCAAGGAACCCGCCATTATTCAAGTAGGAGCGCTGGACGAAAATTGTATATTTTAAACAGAATTCAAAACTTTTCAGCAAAAAGAGGCCTATTATGAATATGAATGTAATGTTCCTGATTCTCATCTTCGTTGTGTTTTATTTTTTTATCATCCGGCCTCAGATGAAAGAAAAAAAGTCTTTTGAGAAGATGCTGGGCGCCCTGAAAAAAGGGGACAAGGTCATTACCAATTCCGGTATCTACGGCGAAGTAACCGCCATAAAAGATGAGACGCGCATCACTTTAAAAGTCGCCGAAAATGTGCGAATCGATTTTACCAAATCATCTGTGTCCAGGGTCCTGAACCAGGAAAAAGAGAAATCCTAAATGGCCGTACTCCCGATTTACATCTATGGAGAAAAAATTCTCCGAAAACGGGCGCGGGAAGTCAAGGACATAACCGAGGAGATGGTCAAACTGTCCCGGGACATGCTTGAAACCATGTATCACGCTCCCGGCATAGGTTTGGCTGCCCCGCAGGTGGGCCAGAGCCTGCGACTGATCGTCGTCGACGTGAAATACCATGAAGAGGAGACTCGGGAGCCGCACATCCTTTTTAACCCGGAGATCGTGGAATCTGAAGGAGACAGTTGTGAAGAGGAAGGTTGTCTTTCCTTTCCGGATATCAGGGCCATGGTAACAAGACCGGAGAAAATAACCGTTCAGGCCATGGGCCAGGATGGAAAACCCCTGGTCCTGGAAAATATTTCCGGACTCCTTTCACGCTGTATTCAGCATGAAATGGACCATCTAAATGGAATACTGTTCGTGGACAAAATCAGCAATACCGACAAACTTCTCCTTTCCGGTAAACTGAAAAAACTCGCCAAAGAAACGAGGTCATCCTGAATTTTCTACTCCTTTTTTTACTCTGGACAGTACTTTCCTGTACTCCCGCTGTAAAAAAGGATGATGTAGCAGCCCCTCCCCAACCCGTTCCCGAGGAAGAAGAAATAGACATTGAACCTCTGTTTGACGAAAAACCTGAAGAACGAGAAGAAAAAATAGAAAAGCAGAAGGATTTTTCGAACCTTCTTTCCAGGAAACGGCGCAGAATCAATATGAAACTTCCACAGGTGAAATTTCCCTGGTTAAAGCCCTTTGTGAAAATCGCCCTGCACACCGGCAAAAATACTTTTCAGTTTGCTTCCATGGGCAGGTTGGACGTCTTTGAAAAAACCCAGGACCTCGAGAACAATCTGGGCACTCTCAGGGGCGAATTCAGCATTAAAAGAAATGGACAGCTGCTCGAGATTTACCAGGGTAAAGGCAACCGGATAAACGCCGCCACCGGCGCCCTGGCAATAAGATCTCAGAACGCCTTCAATACCATAGAGGCCGAAGGCCATTCCTACCGCGGCAACCTGGAAATCGTTCATGGCAGGGGGAATACGCTCCTTCTCATCAATATAGTGGCGGTCGAGGATTATCTGAGAGGCGTGCTTCCTTATGAGATGCCGTCAAAAGACAGGGGCATACTGGAAGCCCTGAAGGCCCAGGCCATCGCGGCGCGGACCTATGCCATGGCCCATCAGGGCCAGCATGCCTCACGTGGATTTGATATGTATGCCGATGAGCGTGACCAGATATACCGGGGCACCACCGCCGAAACTTTTGTGGCGGACAAGGCCATCTCACAGACCAGGGGTATCCTGCTCACCTATAAAAACGAACTGGCTGTCTGTTATTACCACTCGACCTGCGGCGGCCATACGGCAAACCACCACCAGGTCTGGAGCGGAAAAAACATCCCTTACCTGACCGCTCAATCAGATAAAGACGCCGCAGGCGTAAACTTCTGTAAAAAATCAAACTACACCATCTGGTACGAAAGCTGGGAACTTGAAAAACTCGCGGGTATCATAAGACAGAACATAAAGAGCGCCGGTGTGGAAAACCCGGTCACGTTTGCTGAGTTAACCGGTCTGAAGGTCCTTGACAGAACTAAATCCGGCAGGGTACAAACACTGGAGATTCAAACCGACCAGGGCGCAATGCTGGTAAAGGGAGATAAAATCCGTTGGGCATTGCGTAGAGACGCAAACCGATCGCCGATTTTGTTCAGCTCCTGGTTTGACATTGTGAAATTCGGCCCAAAAGTGCTGCTGTTCGGAAGAGGCAATGGACACGGCATTGGAATGTGCCAGACCGGCGCCATGGAGAGGGCCCGAAGGGGCCAGGCGTTTATGGAAATCCTGTATTCATACTACAAAGGATCTCAGCTTGTACAGATGAAAGAGGATGTTGAGGCAGGCGCTTCAAATAAGCAGGGCAAATAGGGAATCCACGGGCAAAATTATTTAACCGGATGGTAACGGCGTGCCCTCCGGCTTCGTTTCGCCTGGCGCACTACGCCGTGACAGGACGGCGCGCCGCCACAAATGTTTATGCAATTCTCTTAATTTGAAATCTTTCGACATTATTAAGATTTTTAATAATCTATGGAAAGCAAATATTCACCCGCAGAGATTGAAGACCGTTGGTACCGTGAATGGGAATCCTCCGGCTCTTTTAAGCCCAGAGGGAACGGCAAACCTTATTGCGTGGTCATTCCCCCGCCAAATGTGACGGGGTCCCTTCATATGGGCCACGCCTTGAACAATACCCTCCAGGACGTCCTGATTCGATGGAAACGCATGCAGGGATTCCGGGTGCTCTGGCAACCGGGAACCGACCACGCCGGCATTGCCACCCAGTCGGTGGTGGAAAAAGAAATCGCTAAAGACCAAATGACCAGGCACGAGCTGGGGCGGGAAAAGTTCATAGAAAAAGTCTGGGCCTGGAAAAAAGAATATGGAGACAGGATCATTAACCAGCTGAAGAAACTGGGCTGTTCCTGCGACTGGAGCAGGGCAAGGTTCACCATGGATGAGGGACTTTCCAGGGCGGTACGGCATGTCTTTGTGAAGCTGTATAATGAAGGGCTTATTTACCAGGGGACAAGACTCATCAACTGGTGCCCTAAATTGCAGACGGCGCTTGCAGATGAAGAAGTCGACACCAGAGACACCCCGGGGTTCTTCTGGAACCTTCGCTACCCGCTGGCACATGACAAGGATAAGTACATAGTGGTTTCCACTACCCGTCCTGAGACCATGCTGGGAGACACGGCGGTGGCCGTCCATCCCGACGACTCCCGGTACAGCCACCTGGTGGGCCAACAGGTAATCCTGCCTCTTCTGAACAGGAAAATACCCGTGATCGCCGATGAGCACGCGGATCCTGAAAAGGGTTCCGGCGCCGTGAAGATAACCCCTGCCCATGACCCCCATGATTTTGAAGTAGGCCTTCGCCATGAGCTGGAACAGATCACGGTGATGAACGCCGATGCCGTGATGAATGAACATGCCGGTCCCTACCAGGGACTGGACCGGTTCGCCTGCCGGGAAAAAGTGGTAGAGGACCTGAAAAAACAGGGACTGCTGGACTCCATAGAAGAACATGAGACCCCCATCCCCCATTGTTACCGGACCGGAGACGTCATTGAGCCCAGGCTCATGAGGCAATGGTTTGTAAAAATGAAACCGCTGGCCGAACCCGCCATCAGCAGTGTGAAAGAAAGGCGCACCAGGTTCGTTCCCGAGCGTTACGCCAAAACATATTTTGACTGGCTGGAACAGTTTCGCGACTGGTGTATTTCCCGGCAAATCTGGTGGGGACACCAGATTCCGGTTTGGTATGCCGTAAGTGAAACCGATGGCGCCCTCACTGAGGACACCCCGGTGTTTGTCGCCATGTCTGAAGAAGAAGCTCTGCAGCAGGCCCGGGACAAGCTCGGTTCCGAAGTGAAACTGCAACAGGACGAAGATGTGCTGGATACCTGGTTTTCCAGCGCTTTGTGGCCTTTCAGCACCCTTGGCTGGCCGGAAGATACCGAAGACCTTAATACCTTCTATCCCACTGACGTGTTGATTACGGCCAGGGACATCATTTATTTCTGGGTAGCCAGGATGATGTTTTCAGGATTAAAATACATGGGAAAGGAGCCCTTTCACACAGTATACATCCACGGCACCATTCTGGATGAAAAGGGACAACGCATGTCCAAGTCAAAAGGTAACGGGATCGATCCGCTGGACATGATAGACCAGTACGGGACAGACGCGGTCCGGTTCTCTTTGCTTACCCTTACCAGCGAGGGGCAGGACATCAAGCTGGCGCCCACCAAATTTGAGATGGGACGCAATTTCGCCAATAAAATCTGGAATGCGGTGAGGTTTGTGCTGCCCCATACCGAAGGAGTGGAAATTTCTCTTAATCACGAGTCCCTGCAGCTGCCGGACAGGTGGATCCTCTCGCGTTTAAATACCCTGATTGGCGATGTAGAGCGCGCCCTGGAAAACTACCGCTTCGCCGATGCATGTCAGGCCCTGTATCACTTTACCTGGGATGAGTTCTGTTCCCGATACCTGGAAATCAGGAAAAAAGTGATAACCGCTCCTTCCGGCGGTCCTGAAAAAGCCAACGCCGTGTCTGTGTTTATCTCGGTGCTTAAGAATCTGATTAAGCTCCTGCAGCCTTTCATGCCTTATATCAGCGAGGAAATCCGTTATCACCTGGGGATTAAAGACCTCCTGATAACTTCCGCCTGGCCTGAAATTGACAAGAACCAGATTAATCCGGATATTGAAGCGGATTTTTCCAGAGGATTTTCCGTGGTGGACGG
>JBHPJW010000056.1:0-15191 GCA_042567505.1 Fibrobacterota bacterium | reverse complement strand
AACATGAAAAAATTAACTGGACGTAACACTAGAGTTAATATTTTCCAGCAGGTCGACAATATCTTCTATTCCCACCGACAATCTCAACATGGATTCTCTCACTCCCATTTCTCTGCTTTCTCCATTTATTATAACCTTCCCAGGTTATCCTTCTTTAGTTATCCCTTTCCCCATCGGCACAAATGATGAGAATCTATCTTTTCAAACTCGAATTCCCCAGATTCCTTTTAGATGCGCAGAGAGAATTATAATTTATCATGCAAAAAAAGCCTGTAATATGCTGACCTCACAGGATGTTCGGAACGGGGCAGAACCTTAAATCACGGCAAATACCATTAAAATAAGGTAAGGCTATGACCTTCAATAACCAGGGTTTTTTAAAATTTTCAGCTAATCGGCATCAATATTGCTATTTCTCACTTTAAAACAGGCTATTATTCCTATGACCATTCCGGAATGGATATTGGCATATTTTTTTAGTACTTATTAAACGAATGAATTCTTCCCTATTTATTGACACACTCAAGGGGAAAAAACGCGAACGCCCCCCGGTATGGTTCATGAGGCAGGCCGGCAGGTGCCTTCCCAGCTACAATAAGTTGCGCGAGACCTACAGTTTCATGGAACTCATGGAGGATCCCAAATTAGCGGCAGAAGTTACTTTACTGCCGGTTCACGAACTCGGGGTTGACGCGGCTATCCTTTTCTCGGATATCCTTGTCATTCCACAGGCCCTGGGCATGGAGCTCGCCTTTACCAGTGATGGGCCCAAGTTTGGAACAGCTCTCAAGGATTTGGTCAGACCGGAGGAAGCGCTCCAACCTGATCCCCGGCGGTTAAGCCATGTGTATGCGGCCATAGAAGAAATTAAAAAGACCAAACCCCGTGACATTCCCCTGATAGGTTTCTGCGGCGGACCGCTGACCGTTTTTTGTTACATGGTTCAGGGTTTAGGCTCCAATCATCAATTTCCCGATGCTTTAAAAATGATACATGAGGAAGAGCAAACCGCTCAGTCCCTTTTAAACACCATTACCGACATTTCCATTGAATATGCTTTACATCAAGTCCAACATGGCATCCAGGCCTTTCAGCTGTTTGAGACCTGGGCGGGCTTATTGCCTTCCCAGCTTTATTTCAATTTAATTTTGCCCCATGCAAAAAAAATTCTCGATGCGGTCCGGGGAAATGGCATACCGGTTATTTTTTTCCCCCGCTTGATGGGTGATGCCATAACTGAGTTGACCTCAGCGGTTACCGACTGCATCAGTCTGGACCAGCAGATGTCGCTAAAAACCATCAGAGATTCCGCGGACCCCGCTCTGGTGCTGCAGGGAAATCTGGATCCGGAGTTGCTGCTCAAGGAATGGAACACTATTGAACCGACGCTAAAATCATTAGGTGAATTCGGCAGAAAAAACCACAACTGGATATTCAACCTGGGCCATGGCGTTATGCCTGCCACTTCCAGCGCTACGTTGAAGCGGATTGTAGGCTGGGTGAAAGAATATGACTGGCAAAGGTAAAGACATGCAAATAGACCGGGAATTCCTCCTGAAATACGACAAACCCGGGCCGCGGTATACCAGTTATCCGCCCGCTCCGCATTTCCGGAAGGATTATTCGGAAAAGGAATGCCTGAAGCAAATCAAAAAATCCAATATCGAAGGTAACAAAAACATTTCTTTATATATACACATTCCCTTCTGCCCGAGACAATGCCGCTATTGCGGCTGTACCACCGAACATTTCAGAAAGTCAGATTACATAAAATCCTATGTGCAGGCAGTGATGAAAGAGATGGACATGGTCTGCAGGCACCTCGACCTGTCCAGGCCGGTCACTATGATACACTGGGGCGGCGGATCGCCAAATTCCATTTATATGGACAATATCAGACTCATCATGGAAAAAATCGCTGCCACCTTCAAACTGGCGGAAAATGTAGAAATCGCCATGGAATGCGAACCATCACTTATTACCGAAGCCGGTTTGCATGACCTGTCTCAGGCCGGTATCAACAGGCTCAGTTTCGGCGTACAGGATTTAAACGCCGAGGTCTTAAGGATCGTGAACAGGCGTCCTTCTAAAATTCCCCTGAAAAAGCTTATTCCCTTATGCCGGGATATCGGTTTTGAGAACATCAATCTGGATTTCATTTATGGACTGCCCGGACAGACAGTCGACAGCTTTAAAGAGACCATAACTAAGGCTGTGGAATTAGACGCCGATAGGCTAGTGACCTTTTCTTATGCTCATGTTCCCTGGATTAAGGAGCACCAGAAACAACTCGAGAAATATCCCCTGCCCGGTCCTGAAGAGAAGATAAGCATGCTTCTCAACTCACTTGATATCATAACCGGAGCCGGATATGAATTTATTGGCATGGATCATTTCGCAAGAAAAGATGATCCTCTGTCTCATGCCCTACAGCAGGGAAATCTTCACCGGAATTTCCAGGGATATGCCACACGGGAAACAACTGGACAGGTTTATGCATTCGGGGCTTCCGGTATCAGCCAGTTCCATAATGCGTATATACAGAACCGAAAAACCTCTGAATCATACATGAAGGCTGTCAAGAGGGGGGATCTGCCGTTGGAATGCGGTTATACCCTGACTGAGGAGGACAAATTCCGGCGCTTTATCATCACCGAAATCATGTGCAACAGCTTTCTGGATATCGATTTGCTATGCCAGAAGTTTAATATGGAACGAGATGCGGTTTTGCATAAACTTGAGAACGAATACCTGGTCCTAAAAAAATTCAAAACGGATAATCTCGTTGAATGCACTCATAACGGAAACATAAAAGTGACCAGCCGGGGCAGACTGGTTGTCAGAAACATCGCCATGGTCTTTGATCCCCTGCTGCAAAAGAAAAAGGCGCGCTACTCAAGGACCGTGTGAAATCCAGTCATGATTGCCATCATACTAAAGGAAATCATCATAACCAGAGCTGGGCTCACCGGTTTTACAGAAACCATTTTACTGCACAAAATGAGTCGGGGGGGCAGATGCTGAAAAAAAAGACTTCCCATCTTCCCGGCCTTATTTCCGCCGGGAACATCAAAAACGGCATTGGAACGGCGGACAGGTTTCAACAGGCCCCTGAAACCGCTGGCGAGGTCAAATAAAAAAGTATCTTTTCATGCGAGGATTTAAGCGAGGCGGTTCTCATGACTAAAGCGTATTATATTCTTTTTTTTCATGTGTTGGGATTGTATGTCTTGACCAGCGTAATGTACTGGCAGCTGTTCTTTAAGGAAGAAACCAGGCTTATTGTCAAATCCAGGATTCTGCTTTATTCATCCGTCGCCTCTCATACGCTCTTACTTCTGCTTATCGCGTTAACAAACCATCGTTGTCCCGTCGCCACACCCGGCGAAGGACTGCTTTTTTGCGCCTGGATGGTGGCCCTTGGCCATTTGACATCGGAATTTTACGCAAAATCCAAGCCCTGGGGGATTTTTACCCTTTTACCTATCACTCTGGCTGTGCTCCTCTCCCTTTTTCTGAGTGATCCCCACTCCCCATCACCGGAACAATACCGGGGAGCGTATTTTTCTTTTCATATTGTCTCCAGTCTGGCGGCTTTCGCATGTTTTACCATTTCCGCCGTTTTGGCAACCATGTATATAACCCTGTTTAAAAGGCTCAAGTCCAAACGGTTCGATGTAGTCTTCAGAACCCTTCCCCCACTGGAAAATATTGAGGTTTTAGAAACTATCTGGGTTTATTTTGGAATTCTGTTTATGATTATTGCTCCTGTTATCGGATGGATATGGGTACGCGATCATGGCGGGGAAGGAATGAGCCCCAAGGAATTTGGTATTTTCACCGCCTTATTTCTGTTTCTGGGAACAGCCATTGCCAGAGCTTTTTTCAGATTCAAGGGCATACGTTTTGCTGTAAGTATTATTGTTGGTTTTGGGTTATTGCTGATGACACTGGCTTTGAATGTACACGGTTTCTAGTGAACTATCAAATAAGTTTTTTCATGTTATATGCCCTGGAAAAGTCATTCCGGCTTGTCCGGAATCAGTAAGAACATGAAAATTTAACTGGACGTAACACTAGAGGAATAGGTTAACACTTTGTATCAATAACAAATGACTGAAAACGCACAAAACCATCTTCCAATCCAGAAGGACCTGCATGTGGTAGTGTTGGGATTAAACCATCTTACCGCTTCTGTGGATTATCGGGACAAGGCGCATTTCTCCCGAGATGAGATACTGGCGGTGACAGATTTGATACTCAGGGAACCTGACTTCCATGAAGTTGTGGTGCTCTCCACCTGTAACCGTTCAGAGATCTATGCTGCTACTTCCCGGTTCAATGAACGGGAAACGCTGTTGGAAAAGGCCTGGGCGCAGGTTAAAAGCCTTGAGGAAAGCGAACTGAGGGGCCAGACCTATTATTGCAGAGACTCGGAGGCCGTCTCCCACCTGTTCCGGGTGATCAGTTCTCTCGACAGCATGATAATGGGGGAAAACCAGATACTCGGCCAGGTAAAGGATGCTTACGATCTTGCATGTAAAAATAATTCCGTGGATTTTTATTTTAATTTCCTCTTTCAAAACTCTTTCAAGGTCGGCAAGAGGGTCCGCTCAGAAACGACGCTCAATGAAGGGGCCGTCAGCATCAGCTCGGCCGCTGTGGATCTTGCTCAAAAAGTTCTGGGACAGAATTTCGGCGGCAGAGTGGTGGGAATAGTGGGTTCAGGGGAAATGGGGGAATTAACCGCTTTTCACCTTAATAAAGCCGGCGCGTCGCAATTTATCTTTTTTAACCGCTCCCTGAACAATGCCGAAAAACTGGCCGCCAGATTCGGCGGTGATATATATACCCTGTCTCACTTGAAGGATAAACTATCACTCTGCGATATCGTCGTTTCTTCCACCGGGGCCAGGGACGCGGTTATCTTAAAGGGTCAGGTGGAAAGCGCAGTCAAAGCCAGAAATGGAAAACCGATATTTTTTATTGATATCGCGGCTCCCAGGGATATAGAGGAGAGCGTGCAGGAGATCCCGGGCACCTTTGTGTTTACCATAGACGATTTAAAAAATATTGTCGGGAAAAACAAATTACTCAGACAGGAAGCGGCGGACGCGACCTTACAAATTATCAAAGAGGAAGTCGCCAAGGTTGAATTCTGGTATGCAAACCTGGATTTGGTGACTGTCATCAGGCAATTGCGCAGTAAATTTGAAGGAGTAGTGCGGGAGGAGCTCGATAAAAAGAGAAAAAACCAACCGTCGGAGGTCCTTGAAGAATTGGAAAAATTCAGCCAGGGATTGGTTGGAAAACTCCTGCATATCCCCATTGCCGGTCTCAAGAAAATGGGAGAGAACGGGAGCGCAAAAAAAGCCAGCCACTTCGCCAATCAGATTTTTTCACTTATGGATTGACATACAATCACCACAGGAGCGAGTGCTCCTTAAATGTATTGCCTCCATACATGCTTAGCGCAGTCCTCTGGAAATCGTGTCTGCCTGTTTCTCCAATGCTTCTCCCACCGGCCCGGTTCCATTCCTCCCCGAAGAACAAGGTTCCTCAAGGTCATGGGGATTACGGCAAGTAATGCAGACTTATATACTGGACTTTTTCCTTTAATTTCCCATCAAGGTATTATTTCCGGTTTGATTTTTTATTCAACTAAAGCCGGTCTTGAGTTTTCTGGCTTTCCCTGCCCATGGGCAACTTTTCTGATTTTAATTTGGCTTTCAGGAAAGGGAGAAACTTTTTTATTTTAAACATTTTCAAATAAATATACAAATTGATAAAGAGATAAGTTTTTCTTAATGTGTTGACTATTACCAACTGTTTACACATGCCAATTATTTGGCGCTTTTAAAAAGATTGGAGGCGGTTTCAAGAATACAGGGCCGCCCCCTGGTGAAATGAAATACGGTCAAATAATGAGAGACTATCGCTCTTACTTACCCTGCTCAGCCTTGTAACTATCCGTAATGGGATGTGCAATTTCCTTTACTGCTTTCTCAAAATTGAATTCCTTATAAGAGGGAGATTCCTCATTATGGCATTTCTTACACACCTTTTCTTCCTGCATAATCAGGCCCTTGGCTATGGACTTGTCCCTGTCCTTCATGACCTTTTTCTTCTTATAACCTGATCCCGCCCCATGACAGGACTCGCACCCCACACCATCCTCAATTTTGTAGGCCGAGTCCAACCGGGAAGCAGGCAACCCGTAGGCAGTTACATGGCATTTAAGACATTCTCCACTCTTCTGCGGATCCCCTTTAAAACCCGCCTTCGCCGCGACTTTTTTGGCGTCATCAGTGCCTAGGACCTCATAAGCCTTGGAATGCGGCCCATCCAGCCATTTTTGATATTGCGCTCCTTTTTTTTCTTTTTAATGGCATTTTTTGCATTTATCCACTCCGACATAATTGTATTCTCCAGTAAAAGCGGATAAACAACCCCAACTCAGAATTGAAAAAAACAGAAAGATGGCAAATGATTTTTTATTCATTTTTTTTCCTTTTTATTGATGTAACCATTGAAGTAAGGTAACAATTTTCTCTTTTCCTTTCCTTTTGTTTTTTCCACCTACAACGATGTATACTTTACTCCTTCACTCAAGATGCTAATCTACTTCTCCTCCTGTATGACACTCGCTGCAATTAGTATCCCTCCATTCCCCATCGATATCAGTGGGATGGCGGAAGTCTAAGCCCTCGGTACTTTTTTCGAATTCACCCAGTAACCCCTGTTCGATAATACTATGGCATACATCGCAATCCCTCCTTATGATGGCTCCGTCCTTCGATTTGTGTTCGCCATCATGGCACCGGAAACATCCCGGTGAAATGAGGTGCCCGATGTTGTCCGGATGCGCCTTCCAGTCTACTTTCATTTCCGGATAAAAATTTCTCTGGTAAATACCAGTTACCGCTTTAATGGCGGATTCTATTTTCGGTTTGTTCTGGGTGTAATAATCCTCAAAGTCTTCCTGATAGGCACTTTCAAGAAAGGTCCTGATTTTTCCATAACCCTCTTTCTTTGAAGTGAATTTCTGCTCCAGCGCGTTCATGGCTGTAAGCTTGATGTTAGGAATCCTCTTATCAATATCGCCGAACTCGATGGCCCGGTTTACTGACCGGTAGGGAGAATAAAAATTATATCTTCTCTCCACCGGCCCCCCTCTTTTTCTCCGGCCAGTGGCAGTCTTCACAAGTCTCCCTGGCTGGGCGCAAGCTGGTAACAGGGGTCGGAATGGGTTTGGGGACGGAACCGGTCAGTACATTGAAGAGTTGATGCATCCTGCAAAAATAAATGGCGGCAGCAGCAGGTAGGTGACGATGCCCCGATATAGATTGTGTTCTGAAGAGGATAAATCAAGAATAAATAGCAGTGTCTCCAAAACACAAAAAAACAGGGTAATACCAATTCCAAGCAGAGATATCCTGTTTTTAAGAAGCATGGGCACCCTTGAATAATTAAGGTTCTTCCTCTCTCATTCTTTCCTCAATAATCTGATGCTTCTCCCAGTCATCCAGGTTACTATCCCTTTTCCAGCTCTTTTCCCGGACCAAAACGATACTTCCTTTGCATGATCCACCATCCACAGACTAATAAAAACAGGCTTTCAGCAGCGATGTAAAGTATCAAATTTAAACCTACCCCAGATGAGAACCCGTACGAATGCAGCCCTACTCCCAGTAGATTCACACCAAACCAGGCAAACATCACAATAATGATGCATAAAATGCTGCCAACTGCCATGCCCAGATTTCGAATCATGCCATCAAGCCGGGCATGGTAAAGTATGGAACACCATAAAACAATCAGCAGAGCCCCGTTCTCCTTCGGATCCCAACCCCAGAAGCGTCCCCAGGACTGGTCGGCCCAAATCCCCCCCAAAACCGTCCCGATAAAGGAAAAGATTAAACCAAATGCCAACACCCCATAAACTGTTTTAGCGGTATCCTTTAACTTATCCTTACCTGCGGAAAAAAGCTCCTGTAAAATGTACACGTGCCCTGCTACACCGGCCGCGCAGCACCCCGCATATCCCATGGTTATGGTGACTACATGAGTGGCCAGCCAGAAGTTGGAGTCCAGCACGGCCACGAGCATACCCATGGTGTCGCCTTCCAGCGCGTACTTTTCGGCTATCATCAGCATGGCCAGGCCGGAAAAACCGGCTGTGATTAAGCCTACCGCCTTTCTCTGGAAAATTTCCATCGCCAGTCCAAGCACAGCGCTCATCCACCCTACAAATACAAACGTTTCATACAAATTGGTAACCGGCGGACGCCCCATAATGAGCATTCTGAATACCATCCCTGCAGTATGGGGAATGAGAGCAATAATTATGGTTACCAGTCCGGTGCTGTATAAGGTCCTTTTCAATACCACTAGAGACAGCAGGGAAAAAACCAATCCCAGTCCATACAAAAATTTAGACCAGAAAAAGGGCTTGTACTTATTATAAGCTAATTCCAATCCAATGGGCCCAAGGTCGATTTTATCCTGAAGGCGTTTATGTATAAGACCGTTAAAGGTATGAACAGCCAGATCAAAATCCGCCTGGCTCCCCTTCAAATAAGCAGAGGTCACCAATGACAGTTGTTCCAGTTCACGCCCTGTGGACTGCAGTAACTGGTAATTATTCAGGACATCCCATGGACTGAGCCAGATTTCCTCTTCATGGCCTGCGGCCGGCAGAATCGGAATGGGCATGTTAGTGTAATATTTGGCCCATTGCATGATACTCTGGCTTAAATTGAGCGCTTCTATGGTATCATTGGGTGTTTCCCGGAGATTATGTTCATGTTTTCCATGTTTATATTTCTTAAAAATGTCCGATTTCAAAACCATATCGTAGTAGGAATGGTTTGCCGGATATGCGGCCAGGCCTAATTCTTTTACCAGTGCAGAATCCTTGACGACAAAAGAACTGTTTGGTATAGCAAATTGGAAACATGAAGCAAGGCTGGTGTAACTCCTGATATTATGATACAGCCTGATCATTTCCGCCTGGACCCTGGTGCGTTTCTTCTCTTCTATTTTCTGGATGCTGATTGAAAGTTCCCGTAGTTTTTCCAATCCACCTTCCAACTGTTTATAGCTGAACCTGCGTGATGTTTCCAGAGAAAGACCCATGGCTTCAATGACCTGCATGTCGTTCACCATGAAAACTTTGTCTTCCCCGGATTCATCCGGAGTGAAAACCAGCCTGGCAAACCAGGAAACAGCCGGTTCTCTTTTGTAGGAGCTCTTTCCGGAATACTGCAAAAGCGCGTTCCGCGCAAAGGTATCCAAGGGCTTAATCCTGCCCTTGTGTAATACGGCTATTCTTGAAAATCCATCGAAATTTTCCACACTGCTCTGACAGAGGGACATAAGTGAAAAAATGATGAAGGTACACAGCGGCAGCAGCATATTTTTTTTCCGGTTCGGCTCAGACATATCCCTTTCTGGTCCGGTTGGCGAACTTAATCAGCATAATGAAAAAATGGACAATTAATCCCACAGATATGACAAGGCTGGCAAAGTAGGGAATCAATCTTCCGGAATTGCGGACTACTGAAAGAGTGGAAGACTCCCCCTGTTGATTTTGGGAATAGGATGATTGATAAAAAGTAAACTGTTGATACCTCAAGGGCTTGTTCATGGAAATGATAACCTCCCTATCCAATTCCGGAGCGCTGACCAGTACCCGGCTTTCATAGCTTTTGGCCATTTGTGTTCCCGGATGTTCGGTTTTTTTAAAATCTATAAGTTTCAGGACAACAGGGAGTGGATGTTTTTTACGTCTGAGGGAAGCAAATACACATTCCTTGTCATGTATAAACTGAGTCGGCCCGGATTCTCCCCCATACAAAAGAACGGTCCCGCTTTCCTTGTCATCTTCATTCCTCTTAACTGACATAACTATACCCGGAAAATTATTTGCCGGGTCCGCGTTAGCTTTTTTTTCTTTCAGAGACTTGATGCCCGACGCGTTAATGATATTCTGCGGGCTTGACGGCCGTTTCTTAGTAAGAGCATCGCAATGAGTATGAAACTCCATCACTTCTACATCAAGCCCTATTCCTTTAAAAGATAAAACCTTTCCTGTGCTTATTTCCGATACATCATAAGCGTATACTTTCTTATGGATTTCCGCGCCACGAACCTCCTGTACCCAAACCGCCAGTTCCCATTCACGATAGTCGGTAGAAACATTTAATCCCTGGCCTTCCTCCAGGGTTAAACTGGATTCCTGCACAAAATGCAGTGTGAATCCGGCCCCGACCAACAAAATCAACATACCTAGATGTATCAATACTATACCTGCCCGAGACCAGCGGTAGACAAAGCGAAATAAGGTAACCGCTGAAAGATTTATAAATGAGAGCCATAAGGCCAGGCGGGCCCCGGGGAGGGGGACAAATCCCCCGGCCAGAAAAAACCAGGAATTAAAAAGCCTTGCTTTTGCTGCATATAACCCGTTTTCTACCTGAAAAAGAGTCCCCCAAACAGTCAGAATAAAGAGCCAGGCCAGGCAAATGATCGTCAACTTATACGAGATCAACCACTTAGCAAATCTGGGTTTTGAAACAGATTTCCACATGATTCAATCTGCGCTTTTTAAGGAAAGGCAAAGTTTTAAGAATTTTTCCTTGTTCGCGATTAATAACTTTTTTTCACCGAACAGCTTGATGAAAATGGTTTTATCTTTTCTCTCTATGACACTTACCATGCCGGAATTTTTCTCGGCAATATTCCCTGATAATAATGTTGTCATGTCAACGAGGACCCCCTTTAATCCGCCTTTAGTAGTAATCTTTTTTTGGCCGTCAATGAACTTCCGCAATGCTTTTTCCGCCGGTACTATCAAGCCCAATTGCCTCATCCACCGTTTAACATTATTTTCAAGTCCTCCAGCCTTTCCAGCCATTTGAATAATGGAACAATCCGCCTTGGAATTTCCATGCTCCAGGAAAAAGGTGACCGTTCTCATACCGCTTCCCTTTTCTTCCATCCAGCCCCGGGGCTTTTCCCAGACAAGAGATGCACCGCTGTGAGAGACTTGTTGGGACACCATCTCCGAAGGTATCTTTACCTGGGAGTGAGGATCAATAAACGAATGGCCGATTCGGCCGGGCGGAATTTCTATTTCTTCATATTCGCGGTAACTAGACGTTTTTTCGCATGCGGTAAAAAATACCAGAAATAAAAAAAGAACCGGGTACGGCCAATTCCATCCTATTGTTCTATAACTCTTTTTTTTTAAAATGAGTTATGTTCCTCTCAGGTATTCAGCCGCGCAAATTATTTACCACCTATTAATTTTAAAAAGATAAGATATTTTGCTTTTTTGTCATTTTCACAAACCCCTTTGTTGCGCTCTTTTTCTCATTAGTATTCCATGAACATATTGGGCAGTAATTCAAAAAAGGAACCCCTTTGATAGGGAGTTTTCGAAATCATGGTAGAGTATAACATAAGTATGAAATCGGTAAAAAATAGCGTATTCTATAAGTTGTCCGTTCGCCGGATGTTCTGCATTATATTTCGCACGAAGTACTTGATGTTCCAGAGTACTATTAAAAAGTAAGATCCTGCATTGACCGGAGTTTTCACCTGTTAAAAAACTGCAGCCGGCGCTCTACTATTTACCCTACCCCTTTGCAACTTTAAAAAGGTATAATTTACTATACCGAAAATGGAGAGGCTTCTTCTCCTCAATGTCCCATGTCCAAAGTAATCATCGGCATACACGGCCTGCGCAATAAGCCCGCCAAAGAGCTCCTGCGGGAATGGTGGTTTGCCTCCATTGAGGAGGGGTTTAAGGTAGTGAATAAGCCCGTGCCCAAATTTGAGTTTGAGATGGCCTATTGGGCCCATTACCTGCACCCCGAACACCAGGATCACGCCCTTACCGACAGGGGCCACCCCCTTTTCCTCTCGGAACAATATGAGCCGGGCGCCACCTTTGGTCCCAGGGATCCCGGACCGCTGCGCAAGCGTTTTATATCTGAATTGAGGAAGCAGATACTGATGATTACGGTGGGCGGACCGGGATTTGGGAAAAACCTGCTTATTTCCGACATTATCCTGCAAACTATGTTTGAGGAGCTGGATGTGTATTATCACGAATACCTCAAGGACAGCGATGGCGCCAGGCGGCCCGCCAAGGACCTTATTCGCGGGGAACTGGCTGAACTCCTCAGGAAACACCAGGGCAGGGACATTATGCTGGTGGCCCATTCCATGGGCGCCATCATAGCCTATGATGTGCTTATCCACACCGTCCCGCATATTCCCATTCACACCATGATCACTCTGGGAGCGCCGTTGGCTTTCCCCCTGGTCCTTGACAAAATAACGTCTGAGCAGGGAATTGAACGAGGGCCGGACGAAAAAATGCCCACGCCCGAAAGCATCCAGCGCCGCTGGTATAATTTCTCCGACCTGGAGGACGTGACGGCGCTTAACTACAACCTTCGCAAGGTATACGCTGAAAACAGTTATCATATCAAGCCCTTTGATCAGATTGTATACAATAATTACGAAAGCGAGGGAATTTTGAACCCGCACAAGTCCTACGGCTACCTGCGCACCGCGGACTTCACCCACGCGGTGGAGGAGTTTTTGGCGGACAGGCCGATTACCTTGAGGTAAGCCAGTAACGGCGTGCCGTCCAGTCCTTTGTCTTGTATGCCGGTACTCCGGAGGACGAACAGACACGCCGTCACTATTGTTACATTGCCTTTTATGCTTGTGTATGAAGGGTTTGAATCAGGGGCCATACGGCCGCCCAGCGAGGCACACAGCCTGCTCATCCGGATCACGCGCAACTGTCCCTGGAACCAATGCGCGTTCTGCCCAGTCTACAAAGGGACAAAATTTTCCCGGCGGCCCAAAGAGCACATCATAAAGGATATTAGAACTATCCATACCTATGTTGAGCTCCTAAGACAGGGCGCGGGCCGGAACGGAGACATTGACAGAAATGCTGTCCACCAGGCGGCTGATTCCATGAGACCCGGGGAAGAGCGGGCTTTTTACGCGGCCGCGCACTGGCTCAGGGGAAGCATGACCTCCATTTTTCTCCAGGACGCCAACAGCCTGATAATTAAACCATCTGACCTCACAGAAATCCTGAATTTCCTGAAACAATGCTTTCCCTGGGTGGAGAGGATTACCTCCTATGCCAGGGCCCATACTGTATCCCGCATGAAAGACGAAGACCTGGCCTCAATCCGGGAAGCGGGGCTGAACCGGATACACATCGGGCTGGAGTCAGGATCTGAGGCCGTGCTCGATATGATGAAAAAGGGCGCCACCGGGCAAATGCAGATCCAGGCCGGGCTCAAGGTAAAGAAGGCCGGCATGGAATTGTCTGAATATATTATGCCCGGCCTGGGAGGGATAAAATTCTCGCGGGAACACGCAATAGAAAGCGCCGAAGTATTAAACCGGATAAATCCTGATTTTATACGGCTGCGGACCCTGGCTGTTCCAGAATCTGTAGAGCTTTATGAAGAATTGAGTTCGGGAAAGTTTGAAAAATGCCCGGACGTGATGACAGCCCGGGAAATCATGCTGTTCCTGGAGCGCCTCGATGGCATAACCAGTATCCTTAAAAGCGACCACATCCTCAACCTGTTTGAAGAACTGGAAGGTAAACTGCCCGAAGACAAAGAGGCCATGCTGGGCGTTATCCGCAGGTTCCTGGACATGTCGCCTGATGAACAGCTGATCTACCAGGTGGGACGGCGGATGTGTCTCTTTAAAAAACTCGACGATCTGCAGAATCCTCAGCTCAGAGCCCAAGCTGAACAGGCACGCGACCAGATGGACATCACGCCTGTGAACCTGGACGGCAAGTTGGACGAGATAATGGCGAGGTTCTTATAGGAATGGGGAATGTGCCGGCGGGAGGCCTCTTGGTGTAGCTGTAAAGATTGAGGATAAAGTATGGCACCGTCATTGCGGGGAAGCCATGAATATTGCTCATCGAAGCAATCTCCCTAAAGGACAAGTTGCCTGAGGGAGGTTGCTTCACAATTGCCATGTGTTACCGGCAATGCCCGCAATGACAGCTTCAGTTCCAAACCACTCCTCACTCCTCTATCATCATCTGCAGCTCAGTCAGGTAATTTTTCGGATTTCCCTTAAAAATCATACCCGGGCCTTTGAGGTAGATTTCCCGGCTGGGAATAGATACCTTGTATCCCTTTTCGTGTACATGGGCGGTTATCTTCTCATAAGACCTTCCCAGTTCATCATAAGGTCCCTTGTGAATCAGGGAAACGCATTTGCCTCCCTTTAACTCGCGCACGGAGATACCGTCGGCTTCCTTGCCCTTGCGAACGGGCATGCAGGTCTCAATGTCCGCGTCATGTTCCCGGTACTCCCGGTCATAATACAGGTTAAAGGGCTTGCCGCAGATGAAGCGTCCCATGCTTTTGCCTATTTTAGAAAAGGCTTTTTCGCAGTCCTCATACCTTCCCTTGTAGCGAACTCCGGCCATGAGGATGTTCTCCACTTCTTTTTCCTCTGCTTCAAACCCCACATGTTTCAATGTCATTTTTACCTCCTTTTCGGTTTTTATGATGGTATCCAAGGAGTTTATGATATTTCTGTACCTGGACATTCTCTCCACTATCTCCGCTTTGTGCTCTTCCAGGAAATCCACTATTTCTGCTTCATCCTGGCAATTTTCCAGCATTTCCCCGACATCCTCCAGGGAAAACTCCATGTCCCGCAGCTTGAGTATCACCCGGGCCCGGTCAACGCCGGCGTGGTCATAATAGCGGTATCCGGATTCCGGATCGACCCTCATCGGCATGAGAAGCCCTTTTTCGTGATACAGGCGTATGGCCTTGATTGAAAGCTGAGTGATTCTGGAAAATTCTCCAATGCTGAACATCTGGTTTCCTTTCATCGCCCGGGACCGGTTTTTATCCGGTATCCGGTAAAGCAGAGAGCGAAATAATGACTCAAACTCCCATAATTTTAATATATGGCCTGCCCTAAGGGGAGAGTCAAGGGGCTTTTTTCAGGGATTTTTTTAAAATATCGAATAATCGAACATTCAAACAATCAAACCGTAGAAGTTTCTGCAAAATGTGCCATGGATAGAAATCAGTTGATTTTGGAGTACTGGAATGACCAGCCAATGATGTCATTCCGACCCCGGCTCGGAGGCCGGGGTAAACGCC
>JBHPJW010000055.1:0-15933 GCA_042567505.1 Fibrobacterota bacterium | reverse complement strand
AATTAAAAAGATCAGTAGCTGGAATACGGGGAATTGTTGGCGATTCGCTTACTCCGACGTTGGTTCTGGAATACCTCAACGCTTTTCTGCAGGTGACCAAAGCCTCAAAGGTGGTAATTGGCAGAGACACTCGCATCACCGGGCCCATGCTGGAAGACCTGGTGGTCCAGGGATGTACGGCAGCCGGTGTCAAGGCTGTGGTGCTGGGAATTTCCTCAACTCCCACCGTACAGATGATGGTGCCTCATCTCAAGGCTGAAGGGGGCATTGTTATCACCGCTTCCCATAATCCCATTGAATGGAACGCGCTGAAATTCTTAAACAGGGAAGGGATACTATTAAATGAGTCCGACGCGGGCAAAATTTTCAAAATAGTGGACAATAAAGAATTTAAATGGGCAGGGTATAGGAACTTCGCGCCGCCCGCCGCTGCCAAGGGCGCTGATAACTTCCATATCCAGTCCATCCTGAAGCTTCCCTATGTGAGTCCGGCCGCAATCCGCAAAAGAAACATCAAGGTCGCCTATGACGGAGTGAACGGAGCGGGCAGCAGGATAGTGCCCAAACTGCTCACTAAACTTGGGTGCAAAGTGGTGGCTATAAATACCGAGCCCAATGGATTGTTTCCCCACACTCCCGAACCCATCCCGAAGAACCTCAAACAGTTGTGCAAAATCGTAAAGGAAAAAAAATGCGATGTGGGCTTTGCCAGTGATCCTGACGCCGACCGGCTGGCTGTGGTGGGCGAAGACGGCAGGCCCATCGGGGAAGAGTTCACCCTGTACCTGGTGTCAAAACTGGTGCTCGGTTATAAGCGGGGCCCAATCACCGTCAATGCCTGTACCAGCCGGATTAATGAAGACCTGGCTGCCCGGAACGGGGTCGGCATGTTTCGGTCCAAGGTAGGGGAGGCCAATGTGGTAGCGGTGATGAAGAAGAACGGGAGCGTAGTGGGAGGGGAAGGCAGCGGAGGCGTGATACTGCCTGATCTGCACTATGGAAGGGACGGCATAATGGCCATGGCGCTTATTTTACAGTTAATGGCCCGGGAAAAAAAGTCCATCAGAGAACTTATCGCCGATGTTCCCAAATACTTTATGGACAAACGCAAGATCACGGTAGTGGGCAAGCCGCTTTCCAATATTTTCGGCAGGCTTATGGCCAAATTCCATCATGTTGATTCTGATGAAATTGACGGATATACTCTTAAGTGGGAAGATAGATGGGTAAACATCAGGGCTTCCAATACCGAACCAATCATCAGGATAATTTCGGAAGCGCCAACTGCCAGACAGGCCAGGGAAATTTGCGAACAGGTTGAAGCCGAAGTGTAGCTAGATTCGGTCACGTCCTTCACACCTCTAAAGCACCTTGGATTCCCCACCCTAAAGTGCGAAGAAAGTATTTGCGCGCTTGCACCAAAGGGAAGTAAAATCTCATTCCCGGAAGGGCAGGACGAAGCTGGGATGGGACAACATTGTGCAACCTAAATATTTATAGTAATCAAGCGTTTTTTTTAATAAAATGGAAACAAAAGGACTGAACCATGTGCGGAATTATTGCCTATTGCGGATTTCAAGGCGCCCAGCAGATACTGGTCAATGGGCTGCGGGCTCTGGAATACAGGGGATATGATAGTGCCGGAGTATGCCTGCAGACAACCGAAGGGTTGAAAACCGTAAAAATCAAAGGTAAACTGAGTAATTTAGAAGAAAAACTGGGGGAATGCCCTCTGAATGGCACCACGGGAATCGGGCATACCAGATGGGCCACCCATGGTGCTCCCACGGTGGAAAACGCGCATCCGCAAGTAAGCAGTGATGGAAATTTTGCCGTGGTACATAATGGAATCATTGAAAATTACGCTGAGATCAGGGATCAGCTTGAATCCGAGGGCGTTAAATTCAGTTCTGAGACCGATACCGAGGTTATTGTCCAGCTCCTGCAGAAACTGTATCAGGGTGACCTGCATGCGGCGGTGCAGGACGTGCTGAAACACCTGGACGGCGCTTTCGGCATTGCGGTCATCTGCGCCCGGGAGCCCTGCGTTCTTGTGGGGGCCAGACGCGGCAGCCCCCTGGTGGTGGGATTGTCGGATAGGGAATACTTTCTGGCTTCTGACGCCGGTCCCCTTGTTGAACATACGCAGCGGGTGATTTACCTGGACGACAATGACGTGGTGGTCATTAAAGACGGATCATATAAAATTTCCACACTGACCCAGGGAGAGGTAAAACGGGAGATCCAGCAAGTGGAAGTCCAACCGGATTCCATTAAAAAAGGCGGTCATGCCCATTTCATGCTGAAGGAGATAATGGAGCAGCCCAGGACCATTGAAAACAGCATGAGGGGCAGGGTGTTGCATGATTTCGGCACGGCCCGGCTGGATGGACTGAACCTGGTACAGCAGGAACTCCGCAGTATCAACAGGATTATCATCACGGCCTGCGGCACTTCTTTTTTCGCCGGTATGGTGGGGGAGTACATGATTGAAGATCTGGCAGGAATTCCCGTGGAGGTTGAATATGCCTCGGAGTTCAGGTACCGAAATCCCATCATTGACAGTCATACGCTGGTCTTCTGCATATCCCAGTCCGGGGAAACCGCAGACACGCTGGCGGCTTTGAGGGAAGCCCAGCACAAAGGCGCCACGGTCCTGGGAATCTGCAATGCGGTGGGCTCAAGCATCGCCAGAGAAACCGATGGCGGTGTTTACCTGCATGCCGGGCCTGAAATCGGAGTAGCTTCCACCAAAGCATTTACTTCCCAGGTAACGGTCCTGGCCATGATAGCCCTGCTGCTGGGCAGGATGCGGAGGGTATCGGTCGACCAGGGCTATACCATCTGCAGGGCGCTGGAGAATATTCCCGGGCAGGTGGAGGAAATCCTTAAAAGCAACGATGATATCCGGTCCGTCGCGGGGGAGTACAAGGACGCCGCCAATTTCCTGTATTTAGGCCGGGGGTACAGTTATCCAGTTGCCCTGGAAGGGGCCCTGAAACTCAAGGAGATTTCCTATCTGCATGCCGAAGGCTATCCGGCTGCGGAGATGAAGCACGGCCCCATCGCACTGATTGATGAGAAGATGCCAACTGTGGTTATTGTACCGTCAGGCGCCCTGTTCGAGAAGACCATGTCCAACATGCAGGAAATCAAGGCGCGAGGCGGCAGGGTGATCGCCATCACCGGGAATCCTCAAAAAGAGCTGCGAAACTGCGCCGACCGGATCATCAGGATTCCGGAAACCTTGAATATGCTCGATCCCCTGTTGACTGTGATTCCCCTGCAGTTGCTTGCTTATCACATAGCGGTCCTGAGGAGCTGTAACGTGGATCAGCCGCGCAATCTGGCTAAAAGCGTTACCGTGGAATAGCCCCTTTTTTCGTTTCTTACCCCCAGTTAAAGCTTTTATATTTAGGGCAAATGGGAGAAGAAAACAAATATGAGGTCAAGCTGGACCTGTTTGAAGGGCCGTTGGATCTGCTGGTATATCTGGTGCAGAAAAATGAGCTTGATCCCAGGGACATTCCCATCGCTCTGATCACGGACCAGTACCTGGAGTATATTGAGAACATCGGGATAAACAACCTGTCACAGGCCGGTGAATTCCTGGTGATGGCTTCGCGTCTGATGCTTTTAAAGGCACATGAGATGTTGCCGAGTGAAGAACAGGATGAAATCGAGGACATGGAGTATGACCTGGACAAGGAGGCCTTGATTCAACAGATGCTGGAACACCAGAAGTTCAAGGAAGCTGCGAAATATATCAAACATCTCGAATCCCGCAATTTCGGCACTTTTCATCGGGGAATTAAAGACAAACCGGATCAGCGGGAAGCAGTGCCGGAGGAACAGACTTTTGAAGCCGGAATTTATGAGCTGCTGATGGCATTTTCCAAGGCCATTGAGAGCAGCCGGTCCGTTCTGACACACCAGGTGGAAATCGATGATGTCACCATCGAAAACCAGATGAAGAGGATCCAGAATATGCTGCTGCAGGACCCTCATTTTCAATTTGAGGACATTTTCAAACAGGACCCGCGCAATCTGGTTATCGTGGTTTCTTTTATGGCTATACTGGAATTGGGAAAACTAAACGAAATTCATACCCAGCAGTTTGGTTTATTCGCGCCTATCTGGATTTATGGCGAGAGGAGAAGCTTCCAGCGGATACAGGAGACGAAACCAGTGGACATGGAAATTATAGAACAGGATGAGTTTAAGCCAGGACTTGCGAAACTCATAAAGCAGAGGGTTTTGGAGCAGAAACAGGAAAACGAATTGGAACGAATTCTGGGGGAAATGGAGTTCTTGCAAAATACGGAACTTGAGGGTGAACTCAGACAGTTGATTAATACCCCTTAATATCCATGGATTAAACATAATTGTAAGGTGGGAATGGACGAAGAAGAAAACCAGGGATGCGAAAAACGGGAAGATACCGGCCTCCCGCAGTTTGAGGAATCTTTTTCCGGGGATTCGGAACGGATTGTGCCGGTTTTTGATCCTGACGAAGAGAAGGAGGATGGTAGTCAGGAAAAATTACCTGATGAAGCAGACAGCCATCCCTGGGCTGAGCAGGTGGTGGAGGACATTTCCGGCCCGGAGCCCGAACCAGAGGCCCTCATCAAAGCCGTTATTTTCGCTTCTCCCGATTATGTGTCCATACATACCTTAAAAGAAATCCTGGGTGGCGATTATGCCGCCGCTACTATCAAGCAAATCATCAGCGGCATTAACGCAAAACTCAATGAGGACCATGAGCCCTTTGAGATCGTGGAAGCGAATAAAAGCTTCCGCTTCAGAACGCGGTCTCAATATTACCCCTGGATAAGAAAACTCTTTAAGGCGACAGGCGCGAGAAGGCTTTCCCAGGCAGCTCTGGAAATCCTGGCATTGGTGGCCTATAAGCAACCCATTACCAAAGCGGAAATAGAGGACATCAGGGGGGTGTCTGTGGATGGAGTGTTAAAGGGGCTGCTGGACCGCAAACTCATTGCCATTCTGGGGACGACGGATAAAATCGGCAATGCCTTCAACTACGGTACCACAAAAGAATTCCTGCAGTATTTTGGCATCAACCGGATTCCTCAAGACCTTCCCAAATTATCGGAATTTGAAAACCTGGTAAATTCCACAGCTCTACTTCCCCAGATCTCCCGGGATGGAGAAATGACCCAAGGGGAACAGAATGAGGTCGATGAAGAGCCGGAGCTGTAGGATCTTCATAGTCATGGATTCCATGACAACATGATCAACATTACGATCGGAATCACCTAAACAAGAACGCCCGGATCAGGAGTTGGGGATATCATCAACGCCACCATTTCCATTAGGATTGCCGTTTTGATTGAGGAGTGAGGAAGACCTACTTAAACATTCCCTTCCATTCCCGTTTTTCGTCCCCTTTCGGGCACCCCTTGGTGTCAGTGGGTCCCTGTTTATCAGGGCAATGGTCGAGTTTGTCCGGGATCCCGTCATCATCATTATCTGAATCAGGACAGCCGTCCTGGTCCTGGAACTGATCCGTGTCTTCGGGTTTTCCGGGGCATTTATCATCCTTGTCCGCTATCCCGTCATGATCATTGTCTGGATCAGGACAGCCGTCCTCGTCATCGAAACCATCCAGGTCCTCTGGTTTAAAGGGGCATTTGTCCTCATCACCGAACAATCCGTCCTTGTCATAATCTTCCACCGGACAGCCGTCGCAGACAACAGGAATATAGGGGCATTTATCCTTTACATCGGGAATGCCGTCATTATCATTATCAGGATCGGCGCAACCGTCTCCATCCTCAAAATTGTCGATGTCCTCTTTTTCAGTTGGGCACAAATCTTTGTTGTTTAAGATTCCATCTCCATCATAGTCCTGCTCACGGAAGATGCCGTTCCATTCAAGGGTGAATTGAAAGTTCCATGCCGGCAGCGCTTTAGTGGAATATTCATGACCGCCCTCACCCCATTCGGAACGGATATCCGGGTCAGACAGGCCGAAGTCAATGGCAAATCCGGCGGCCAGGCCGCTTTTAAATTCGGCTTTTAGGCCTGGGGTCAGGAAAAGGCCGTCATTATCAAATGAACCTATTTTGAAATTGTCCAGATAGTATTCTATCAGCGACTCGCCGGTGAGTTCTAAAAAAAAGGTTAAGGGGCCGTAGGTAAGACTTTCTATTCCGGCCGCGCCGATAAACGAACCCGAACTTCCCACCAGGCCCCCCAGGTTGCCATGCACTTTAAAAGGCATGGGGAAGAACAGGCGATTTCCGTAGATGGTCCAAACCAGCATGGGATTTACCGCCCATACCTGAGGCCAGTATTCATCCACATAGGTTTTATCCCACACATAGTAGGTGTGCCTGGGAAAATAGGCGAATCCCCTGCCCCCGGTGGGTAATACGACCCTGAGATAATAGGCCTGGCTGAAAATAAGGTCCCTCTCCTGGGTCGGGTAGGTAAACTTTGAAATGATTTCAAGATTGCCGATATCAGTGTTATCACTTCCCCATCCGGTGATGTCTTGGAAAATGGGCAGACTTGCGCTGATGTCCCAGTCTTTGACCACTCCGTATGCGAAATAAAAGTTGATGGATCTGAGAATTCCCAGGCCGGTGGTCAGAGTGTCTCCGGTCAGCAGATCTACAGGCCTCCGGACACCCTTGATACCCCGCATATACTTTCTGTCCCATCCATAGCCCAGGGTCATTCCCGTGCTGTATCCGGTTGTCCCAAGGGTTTTGGTGACCACAGTCCTGCCGAGCCCTCTCTGTCCGCCGGTATTCAGATAATTGGCGGAAACTTCAGGCAGCAGCAGGGCCGCGAACAACAGGCCGGTGAAAACGGGATTTTTCTTACTCAAGTTCACTGAAATTCAAATTAATTTTTTCTGGGCAATAAGATTACCTTTTTCATTTGGGTGCGGTTTCTTTTTAGCACAAGAAAGCAAAAAAACCACACTCAGGCGCAGGAGAATCATTTTTTCTCAACAAACAAACCAGTTTCATTGGATATTATGAGTATTTTTGGTAATCGATCATTGCAAAAATCAATTCCTCTGCGCCTCGGCTGAACTGCGCGAGAAGAAATGAATTGTTCATGGTTTCAGAACGCTTGTCCCGGACTTGACCCTGGGAACCGTACCCATATAAATTTATAAGGGAAGAATAATCATGGCCGGTACTCCGTTAATGGAACAGTATGAAAAGGTAAAGGCCAGGCATAAGGACTGCCTGTTGCTTTACCGCATGGGCGATTTTTATGAGCTCTTTAATGATGACGCCGTGGTCGCCTCACGGGTCCTGGGCCTTACTTTAACATCGCGAAACCAGGCTCATGATAATGATACGCCCCTGGCCGGTTTTCCCTATCATTCCATTGAGAAACACATGCCCAAGCTGGTGAATGCCGGATACAAAGTGGCTATCTGTGAGCAGACGGAAGATCCCGCTCAGGCCAAGGGAATTGTCAAGCGGGAAGTAATAGAGGTTGTGACCCGGGGCACCACCATTAATGACAATTGCCTGGAAGCAAAGAGCAATAATTACCTGGCAGCGCTTTTACCTGAAAAAGGGGAAGTAGGACTGGCCTACCTGGATTTGAGCACCGGTCTTTTTGTGGCCATGGAAGGGAATGAGAATGAGGCAGTTGACGAGTTCTACCGTCTGAATGTACAGGAAATCCTGGTCCCCCGAAACATGCCCATGTCTGCCGCCCTGGCTGAATTGCGCCTTCAGGATAAAATCCTGGTTACTGAGCTTGACCCGGACTGTTTCAGGCATGGCGAATCTGTGAGGAGTTTGATAGCCCAGTTTAAAGTGTCTTCCCTGGACGTTTTTGGATGCGGTCATCTAAGGCAGGGTATATGTGCCGCGGGGGCAGCGTTAAGCTATGTGAAAGAGCATAAAAAATCAGATCTTAACCATTTGATGAAGCTGGTGAACCGAAAATTCAATCAGCAGATGAACCTGGATGTGGCCACTATCAGGAACCTGGAACTGGTACGCCCTCTGCATTCAGATGATGAAAGCGGGACTTTATTCCATCTGCTGGATAAAACTGTCACTGCTATGGGGGGAAGGAAGCTTAAATACTGGATAACCCATCCCCTGCTGGATCTCGAAAAAATCCTGGTCAGGCAGGAAGCCATAAAAGAGCTTATGGACAATCCGGGCGTTATGCGCAACATCAGACAGCACTTAAAAGAAATCAATGACATTGAGCGAATAGTGGCTAAGATCGGATCCAAAAGGGCTAATGCCAGGGATCTGCTGGGGCTGGGAAGGTCCCTTGTTCAGGCCTCCAATGCGGGTCAGCAGTTGATGGAGCTGGTCAATCCCCTTTTTAAGGATATTCAAGATAAGCTTTTTTCCCTGAGGGGAACGGGACAGGATTTGATAGATCAATTTGTGGACAAGCCGCCTTTTACCATCCGGGAGGGAAATATGCTCAATGCAGAGCACCACCCGGAACTAAAAAAAATCAAAGATGAATCCCGTGAGGGAAAGGAATGGCTCAACAATCTGGAAACCCGGGTAAAGGAAGAGACCGGGATTACAACCCTAAAGGTGGGTTTTAACAAGGTTTTCGGATATTACATAGAAGTCACCAGGCAGCATGCTGACAAGGTCCCGGAAGAATTTATCCGCAAACAAACCCTGGTGAACGGTGAACGTTATATCACTCCGGAGATGAAGGAATGGGAAAGTAAAATCCTCAATGCGGAGAGTAAGGCCAATTCCGTGGAATATGAGCTGTTCTGCGAAATCAGGGACCGGATGGCGAAAAAGGCAGGAATGCTGCTGGAAGCCGCCCGCCTGCTGGCCACTGTTGATACGTTATGCAGCCTGGCCAAAGTCGCCGTCAAACTGGACTACTGCAGGCCAGGAGTGTCCCGGGATGATCAAATTAAGATTGTGTTGGGCCGCCATCCCGTGGTGGAATTCCTGACCGAAGAAGGGAGCTACATTCCCAATGATGTGCTTATAAACACCCGGAACCGGCAGATCCTGCTGTTGACCGGTCCAAATATGGCGGGTAAATCAACCTATCTCCGCCAGGTGGCGCTCATTACCCTGATGGCCCAGATGGGATCATTTGTTCCCGCGCAGGAAGCCCAGATCGGGCTGGTAGACAGGATATTCACACGGGTGGGCGCGTCTGACCGCTTGTCTCGCGGGCAGAGTACCTTCATGGTGGAGATGATTGAAACGGCCTCTATTCTTCATAATGCCACCCCTAAAAGTCTTATCCTGCTTGATGAAATAGGAAGGGGGACGAGCACGTTTGATGGACTTTCCTTGGCTTGGGCCATTGTCGAAGCCCTTCATGATAATCCGGAAATCGCGGCCCGGACACTGTTTGCTACCCATTATCACGAACTGACAGAACTGCCTGGGAAAATGAAAGGGGTTGTTAACATCCAGGTTGCGGTCAAAGAAGTGGAAGGCAGGGTGATTTTCCTCCGGAAAATCCTGGAAGGTTGCTGCGATTCCAGTTATGGCATTCAAGTCGCCGGTATGGCAGGTATTCCCGAGCCTATTATTGAAAGAGCATGGGAAGTGCTGGAAACCCTGGAAAAAGGTAAACTGGCGGCTGGCGCAAAAAATATTAAAAGGCCTGTATGGTCCAGAAAAGACCAATCCATTCAAGGAGATTTATTTGTCCAGGCCGAACCCGTGGATCCAAAACACAAAAAGTTGCATGATGAAATACTGCATCTGAACCTGGACAACATGACGCCCCTGGAGCTTCTGAATAAGATTCACGAGCTACAGCATAAGTATTCCGGGTGAACTGGCAAGGTTATCCGGGAGAGATGAATTGGGAGATCTCATTTGTCAATATATGCCCCTTTGCGCCAGTACTGCGGAAAAGGGCAGGTTATTGGTCATTAGTTGGAGATTATCTTCAGTTAATGACGCGTGAGGGCGAAGTTCCTTTTTGGAACCGGGCCCAATGCATATTGACCTGATGACTAATGAGACCTCCCGCCTCATAACTCACACCTATTTTAATATATTAATGAAACCATCACCGGTACCTGACCTCATGAAAACCTTCTCAAGCCTGCGCTGTGTCACTGGTTTCCTTTTTATTTCACTTCCGATCTGGCTGGCCGTCTGCACCTTCAATGTGCTGGAAAGCGATACTGTAGGGGCGGATAAAATTATAACCATAGATCGGGATAGTTATCAGGAGGGGTATCCTGCCGTATGGTTCAGCCCCGCGGACGGAGAAATCGAGCCGGTGATCAGCGATACTTCCCAGAATCCCCCGGAGTTCAAGTTCTTTTTCTGGGTGGAGCCCGGAGTTCCCAAGTTTGAGGCGTATATCCTTGATCCAGATACCAACGGCCTAAAAAACGTGGGGCATGGGACGGACGTTTTTACCAGCAAACCCCATCTCGATTCAGGTGGTTATGTTCTGGACATGTTTTCCATGGACACGCTTGCCGCCGTTCTACTGGATACCAATGAAGTGTACTTCATCCGTATCCCGGGAGGCGGGTGCCTGATTCAGGTCAGCGAATGGAACCAGGCGGAACAATATCTCAAGTTCAAATGGAGGAAATGGGAACCGGACTCAACAGCTCCCTTTAAGACCATTACCGTGGAAGGGGACGGGTCCGGTATTTACACCTGGTTCAGTCCTGAAAACGGAGATACCGCTTATGGAGGAAGTTCAAGTCCGGACAAGGCGGTTTATGAATTCAGGATAGACCCCGGTATTCCGGAATTCATTGCGCCTGATTATGACGGCACGAGTGATTACGGAATAAAATATATCGGAGCGGGAGAGGAGGCCTTTGAGCTGGCTGATTCCGTCATAGCGGGTGATTACCAGAGTTTCATAGCGGAGGAGCAGTTCCAATTGGGTTTTGTTTTCATGATCCACACCCTGAAGGCCGATTGCGCTATTTATATTACCGAGTTTGACAAGTCCAGGGCTTTGCTGGGATTTTATTGGAAGGGGATTTAGAGGCCTCTGAGCCGGGAGCAAGGAGTGGGGAGTCGGTAATCATAGTATATCACGCAGGGCCTTACCCGGCGTCTATCCGCAGTAATCTTTGGCCGGGGTTACTTTGGGTAGATTCCGGAATGCGCCGGAATGACAACCTTAGCTTATTTTCTATTCCATTCTCCATTCTCCCCACTCCTTGCTCCCGTGCCCAGAACTATTAAACACAATGATTCCATGAACGAGAAAAAAAAGTCCCGTCCCCTTCGCACTCTGTTTTTTTTCCTGTTTTTGGGATTTGCTGTTTATCTCCTGCTGCAAATCAGGATTGATTTCGGTGACACTGTACGCGCTTATCTGCAGAGGAATTTCGGGGATCTGCTGCATAATGCCGGATTCAAGTCAGAACGAATCAGCCTTGATGTAAAGGGACAGGTCTATTTTAAAAACCTGTGCCTGGGGAATCCCGAAGTGCTGAGGGTACCAAATGCCGGGGTAAGAATTTCCCTGTGGAAATTCCTGCGCGGCGGCATGGTCCTGCAGTCGGTGGTCATGGACTCTGTCATTATAAGACCGGCAGGGATGTTTGCTCTTGCCGAGGCATTCAAGGGTGAATTCACATCCGAGGCACGGAACAGGATGAACAGAATCCTGAAAAAGTCGGGGCTTTCAGCGGAATATTTCGCTTTCCTTGATACCGCGGGGGAAAAGACCATGAGCGGGCGCGGTGTAGTTTTGAAAATCAGTTCATCAGAAGAGGGAAACCTTTACAGCGATATCTCCCTCAGCAGGCTGTTCGTTCCCCATGTCCCCGGCCTGAAGTTCCTAACCTGCTCTCTTGTCTATCAACCTGATCAACTGGCTCTGCGCAACCTGGAGCTTAAATGGATGAGAGGCTCCCTTTCCGGCCGGTTGTTCTTCCCTCTGGAAGAGGGGAAAACCGTAAGCGGCCGCGCTCAGTTCAAAAACCTGGACCTGAGGAAGCTCACCCAGAAGGGGTATTTCAAGAAGTCCCAGTTCTTCGGAATAGCCTCGGGTAATTTGGTATTTAAAAATTTTTCCCGGGAGACCTTTTCCCTGGACATGGACGGGAATATCCGGGTAACATCTGCACGTCTGAAAAACTTTCCCTTTCAAAAGGACGCGGTTATTAGCAATTACATGCCCGAGCTGGCTGATGTGCGTTTTAAAACCATCGACATACCCCGGCTGCGGGTGAGAAACAGAATTACTTATCTGGATTCCATTGCCGGCCGCGGTAATCCTCTGTCCTTTGAGGGAAAAGGTACCATTACGGGCACCGGATATATCGACATTTACCTTTTATGCCATCTTAAAGAGCCGTATTACCAGTCCCTCAAGGGCCTTGTGAAGGATGGGATTAGCAGGGACACGGACAGCATTCCCACTTTTGAATGCCGGATAAGGGGCGACCAGGAAAAGCAGTCTATTTTCCTGGGAAAGGTCATCGGAAAAGTGGTCAAGACAAAAATCCAGCGGCTGGGAAACAGGATCAGAAACCTGTTCAGGTAATTGTTTTTGCAGGACTGTGTTAAGATTAGCCTAAAAGAAAAACCTGGCTCCGATGCCGGCGTCAAAATCCACATCAGTGGCCGGAATCAATTCGAGCACCGGGACGAGTTCCACAAAGATGTCTCCGGTGCCGCCCAGCAGCAGTTCTATTCCCAGGGGAACGCGCGCTCTCAGAAGCCCATCGTGATCGCCTACTTTAACCGAGGGCCCGATGCCTATGTAGGCGAGTATGTTTTGCTCAATGTCAATGATTTCACTGAAGTGCCACAGGTGGTCTGCGTGCAGGTATATGTGGCCACGCCCCATTAAGGAGTAGGCAAGGGCCGCGTCCACTGCCGTGGTCTGGCTGAGCCAGTATTTGCCGCTGATGCCCGTGGGATGACCCAGGATTATGCCCAGGCCCAGCTTACCGTCTCCGGCTGCGGCTCTGCCCAGCAGCAGGACGGCGGCCAATACGGCGAGGCGGATTTTGTTTTTTAAGTGCATATATAGTGACAAATTACAAATTTCCAGTGTTGTCCGGTTAAATTCCTCACAATTTGCGATAAGCCTGTGATATACTGTAGGTCAGCACATTTTTTTGACAGGATGTACAGGATGGAATGGATTAAAGAAATCAGGTATAGCTGTCTAAAAAAACAAAATTTTACCCGGACGCTAATGAGCATTTTTGATTCATAACTTCTTGGTCCCAATCTTATAAGTATATCATTGTTTCAGCCTGTCCGGAATCCGCTCAAACTGCAGCATAGCCTCAAAGGTCTGGCGTTCACGGATAATTTCAGAGCCATTTTCAGATAGCAGGACTTCGGCGGCCAGGCGCTTGGAATTGTAGTTGGAACTCATGGCGGAACCATAGGCCCCGGCGTCATGTATCAGTATAAAGTCTCCCGCCCCTGCATGGGGAAGGGAACGAGGAGAAACGGTGCCATCTTCTTCCTGGGTAAAAACATCGCATGATTCACAGAGGGGTCCTGCCACCACTACCTCCCGTTGTCCGCTTTCTTCGGCTTTACCATCGGCAGGGGAGACGGATATTTCGTGATAAGCGCCGTACATGGCCGGCCGGACCAGGGTTTCAAAGCCCGCGTCAACCAGGTAAAAGTCAGTCCCTCCGGAATTTTTTACTGAGCGGATTTGCGTCAGCAGAACACAGCTCTCCGCCACCAGATAGCGTCCGGGCTCAATTTCCAGCTTGAGGGGCCGGCCGGTTTTTTCCTCAATGGATTTTCTGGCACTGTTCCAAAGTCCGTAATAGGCCTTAAGATCTATGCGGGGCTCATCCTTGTGGTAGGGAATGGAAAGTCCCCCTCCCGCGCTGATTACTTCAAGCCCGGGCCCGAAAGTTCCGGCAACTTGAACCATGGCATCGCAAACCATACCCAGATGTTCAAGGTCACTGCCAGAGCCTATGTGCATATGCAGGCCGTGGATGCTTACGCCAGCTTCCTTTGCTATTTGGAAACATTGCTCCAGATTTTCAAACCAGATTCCATGCTTTGAGAATTTTCCGCCGGTGTTGACTTTTTGGGAATGTCCATGGCCAAAGCCCGGATTCACCCTCAGAATGACCCTTGAGCCGGGCGCGATTTCGCCCAGCTGGGTTATCATGTCCGGACTTCCGACATTTACGGGGACCTGATACTTCCTGATGAAATCCACAGCGTCCCGGTCAAAGAGATCCGCGGTATACACAACATCATCGGAATCAGGACCGGTCTTATAACCAGCCTGAATCGCCCGGAAGATTTCCCCCGCGGAAACTGCGTCCACTTTTACTCCCTTTGCCCTCATGAGGCTGAGGATGGCAATGTTGCCGCACGCTTTCTGGGCATAGCGAACGGTGTCAAATTTGCTGAGTTCGGAAATCCGTTTTTCTATGATTTCCTGCTGGTAAAAAAAGGTAGGCGTCCCATAGTCGCGGGCCAGGTCCTGCACGGCATTCCCGGCGATATCGTTTCGAATTTTATCAGTCATAATCAGCAGTGTCTGGTTAAATCACTAGGCATGTACCGTGTCTTGGAACATTTTTCTGACAGGATAACAGGATATACATGATTTTTATTCTGCTTTCCCGCATGGCTTTCCCATCTCTACTCCGTTTCGCCGTGACGGGTTGAGTTATGCAGGGCAAGTCGGCGGATTCGTATACTAGATTAATTTATAATCCAGAATTTAGAATTATTAAAATTCCCCACTTCCTACTCCTCTCCATACTGATTAAGCAGGTATGTTTCCACATTTTCCAGCAGTGATTTCAGGGAGTTCTCAATTCTGGCCAACTGGAAATAAATATTGAAAAAGAAAACAGCCATGCACAGGAGGAGAATCATCAGGAGGATGTTAACCATCACAATTTCTCAGCTATTTGAATTGCGTTAAGGGCCGCGCCTTTACGGATTTGATCGCCCGAAACCCACAGTTCTATGGTATGAGGCTGGGAAAGATCTTTTCTCACTCTGCCTACAAAAACCGGGTCCTTTTCCGAAGCGTCCAGAGGCATGGGCCAGCGGTTTGCACTCCGATCTTCCAGCACTTCCACTCCTTCAGCCTCATTGAGAACCTGGTATACTTCATCGACCGAGACGTCGCGGCTCAACTCGATATTCAGGGATTCGGAATGAGCCCGGAGGATGGGTACACGCACACAGGTGGCGGTGACCTTAAAATCCGGTTCCTGAAAGATTTTTTTTGTTTCATTCACCATTTTGATTTCTTCTTCGCAGTATCCGTTTTCCTTCATGCCGGAATTATGGGGAAACAGGTTAAAAGCGTATTGATGGGGGATAACTGATCTTTTAAAAGTATTCCCCTCCAGGAATGCTCTGGTCTCCTCTACCAGTTCGTGCATGGCGACCGCTCCCGCACCGCTGGCCGCCTGGTAGGTGGAAGCCACCACCCTTTTCACGCCAAACTTTTTATGCAGGGGCCAGAGGGGAAGAACCATGATAATGGTTGAACAATTGGGATTGGCAATGATGCCCTGGTGGTCATGTATGGCCTCTGGATTGATCTCCGGAACCACCAGAGGAACGTCTTCATGCATGCGGTAATAAGAGGTGTTGTCTACTACCACTGCACCTGCCTTCACCGCTGACGGGGCGAACTCCTTGCTGATTTTAGCCCCGGCCGAAGCCAGCACCAGCTCAATGCCTTTAAAGGAATCGTGGGTTAACTCCTGTACCGTCAGCTCTTCTCCTTTGAATCTTAGTTTTTTTCCGGCTGATCTTTTTGAGGCCAGGATGCGCAATTCTTTAACTGGAAAATTTCTCTGCTCCAGCATTGCCAGCATCTCTGTCCCGACCGCCCCGGTCACACCCATAATTGCCGTGTTGAAACTCATGACACTCCCTTATGAAAAAAATATGCGAATCTTAAAATATTCCGTTTTTGCCACTGGCCATTTACCTTAAATCCCTCTCCAACTGCTCCAGCAGACTGGCTGCC
>JBHPJW010000054.1:0-16005 GCA_042567505.1 Fibrobacterota bacterium | reverse complement strand
GTGGCAGAATTCGGCGGATAATTTCACGTCCAGATAAAGAGATTATTAAGGAACTCAAGCAGTTTTCTACTTCATTGGTTTCTGATTCCATGAATAGAATGGGCGCAGTCGGCGGGGGGATCCATGAGATGTTTCCAAACCCGGGATTCTGCGGCCCGGCGGTCACTGTCGAGGAAGTGGAAGGCGGAAACCTAATGAGCCATGCGGCGCTGGAATATGTCCAACCAGGAGACGTACTGGTCATAGACGCCAAGGGTGTGACCACAAGGTCATGTTTTGGGGGCTTACAGCTGTTAATGGCAAAGAAGAAGGGCGTGGCAGGAGTTGTGATATATGGCACTGTCAGGGATTATGACGAGATGACTAAATATAAGGTACCTGTTTTTTCATTAGGCGTTTCTCCCGGGGGGCCTCTTAAGGGATGGAGCGGTAATGTGAATTATCCGATATCTTGCGGCGGAGCGGTTGCGAATCCGGGAGATATCGTCATGGGCGATAGAGACGGAATTGTCGTTATACCTAAAGCCATAGCTGCAGACGTCATTCCCGTGTGCCGGGAACGAACACAAATGGAAAAGGAATGGTTTAACCGTGTAGAAAAAGGAGAGACCACTCTTGATGTGGTCGGATTAAGGGAAAAATTAAAGCAATATAATGTTATCTATGAGTAATGGGTTTCGTATAAGGAGTTAAACAATGGATGATGAATTAAAGAACATTATTGCTGAAGCTTTAGGAAGGACCGATGGACAGTTAGATGAAAACGCTACACCGGACAATACACCGGAATGGGACAGTTTCGGTATGGTGAAAATTGTCACCACTCTGGAATCACATTTTAAGATCCAGTTTAGTACTGATGATATTATTGAATTAAAGTCGTACTTAGATATAAAGAAGGTTTTAGTGCAGAAAGGGGTGTTACATGGAAACAAATAATACTCAACCTAAAGGTTATCCTATTGAATATGCTTATGCCAAGGGGAAGCTCGTTTATTTCCGGTATTTAACAGAACAGGATGCCATATCGAACTGGCATTTGTGGTTTAACTCACAGGAAGTTACACGAAATCTCGTAGAACAATACTGGGTTAATACTCCTGAAGATCAGATTAACTATTTGAAAATGCTGAGAGAGTCCCGGGATCGCCTAACCCTGGCGATTGTAGAGATAGAAACCAATAAGCATATAGGCGTGGGAGGTCTTGGGACCATCAGGCAATTTCATAAAAATGCAGAAGTCTCCGTTATTATAGGAGAAAAGAAGTATCGCGATGGCCGCTATGTTTTTGAGTCGTTGGCGTTACTCCTGGAGATTGGATTTACCAGGCTGAATCTACATAAAATAACGGCCTCGGCGCTCATTGATAATGTCCAAAGCCAGGAATTGAACAAACTCTTGGGTCTCAAAAAGGCAGCCTGTCTCAAGGAGCACTATTTCTCAAATGGCTATTACAAAGACGTTGTGGTTTATGAGGTTTTAAGGAAGGATTGGTTAAAATCTAAGAGAAGGCCTCAACCAGCTTACTGATTAATAGTATACGTATGGCGGTAACAGCTATAATTCAAGCCAGAATGGGAGCTACCAGGCTGCCAGGGAAAATAGTATTAAGAATTCTACAAAAAACCGTTTTGGAATATGTTGTAGAAAGGGTAAACAAGGCGGAAAAAATCCAAAATGTCGTCATAGCCACAACAGTAAAAAATGATGATTTGAAAATAGTACATCTTGCCAGCGGATTGGGAGTAGGCGTTTACTGCGGATCAGAGGAAGACGTACTGGACAGATATTATCAGGCAGCAAGGTTGTTTAAAGCAAAACACATTGCCAGGATTACCGCGGATTGTCCTCTGATTGATCATCAGGTTATTGATGCGGTAGTAAAGAGGTATTTTGAATCAGGAGCCGATTATTGTTCCAATACACTTCAACCATCGTTTCCAGATGGTTTGGATGTGGAGGTATTCAATTTTGAGGCTTTACATAAAGCCTGGGAAAATGCTCAATTGCTGTCGGAACGGGAGCATGTAACTCCTTATTTGACTAAAAACAGCAACAAGTTCAATCTGGTTAATTATAAAAACAGGGAAGATTTATCGGATAAAAGATGGACCTTAGACGAAGAACGGGATTATCGGTTCATAAAAGAGATTCTCGGTGGACTGTATGATAAGAATCCGGATTTTAACATGACTGATATTTTGGATTTCCTCAGAAAAAATAAGGCTGTTGAAGATATTAATAAGAACATTGGCAGGAATGAAGGATATCAAAAATCTTTGACCAATGATAAAAGTTTTAAATAAAGCGGTAAAAGCCGTAACCTTTTCGGCCTTACTGGGGAACCTCTTATCATGAATGTTTTTTTCCGAGCGGATGCTTCTTTAGCTATAGGGACCGGTCATGTTATGAGGTGCCTGGCCCTAGCGGGAGAATTGAGAAAACGTGGATCGGAAACAGGTTTTATCTGCAAAGAGGAAAAGGGTCACTTGATCGATTTAATAAAATTAAAATCATCAAGTACATTTATTCTACCTGGAGATAGCAGTTATGCGAATGACAATGCCTTGACAGAGAAGATTCTGCAAGACCAAAAAAAGAAGCCGGATTGGATGGTTGTTGATCATTACCATTTAAATGCAGAATGGGAAACGTCTATCAAGGGCCACGTTGACGGTCTTATGGTAATTGATGATTTCGAAGATCGGGAGCATGATTGTGATATACTCTTAAACCAGAATTTCAGTTTGAATGATCGAAGATACCAAAGAATGGTTTCTGACGACTGTCTTACTTTATTGGGACCTAAATATGCGCTGTTAAGGGATCAATTCTATGAAGCAAGGCAAAATACCAGATCGCGTAATGGGGACGTAAAGCGCATCCTGGTTTTCATGGGAGGGGTGGATCCAGATAACGTGACACTGAAAGCATTACATGCAGTGCAACGGATTAACAATCCTGACATCTCAGTTGATGTGGTTGTTGGAAAAAATTGCCCCCATATAAGGCAAATCAGAGAAGCCGCAAAAGCGCTATCAGGGTCTGAATGTCATGTCCAAATTGACAACATGGCCGAAGTGATGGTTAAAGCGGATTTATGCATAGGTTCCGGAGGAATAGCTGCTTGGGAAAGAAGCAGTGTGGGCTTGCCCTCAATACTAATTTGTATGGCAGATAATCAAGAGCAAGTGATAAACGATTTAGAAAAGGCGGGATTTGTTATCTATTCTGGATGGCACTCCAAAATCTCAGAGGAAGGAATTTATCAGGATATAACTTTCCTGCTTCGGCATCCGGCGATTGTTAACAAGATGTCTCAAAAATCCTGGGAATTGACTGATGGAAGAGGTGCGGCAAGAATTGCCGAAATATTGATGAAGTATCCCGGAACTATAAAAATAAGACCGGCTTCAGCAGGGGATTGTAAGTTGGTTTATCAGTGGCGCAATGATCCGCGAACCAGAGAATTCTTTTTTGATACTTCTCCACTTTCATGGGAAAGACATAAAACCTGGTATGAAGCTATTTTATCCCAGCAGGACTCTGTGCTTTTAATAGGCGAAGAAAGCAAGAGTCCAATAGGCACCATACGTTATGATTTTAACGGAGCTGAAGTCAATACATCGGTGTATCTTGATCCAGAGAAGACTGGGAGAGGATATGGTCCAAAGTTGTTGAAATCAGGTATACAATGGATCAAAGAAAACTATCCGCAAGGGAGAATGATTAAGGCGGATATTCTTCCTCAGAACAAAAAATCTCTCCAGGCTTTTACCAATGTGGGATTCAGAGAAAGCTATAGGATGTTTACTTTTGAATTGTAATTAAGGATAGAATATGGAACAAGTATACAGTTAACAAGTGATATAACTATGAGAGAAATTAAAATCGGGAATGTTCTAGTAGGTGAAAGCAATCCATGCTTTTTAATTGCGGAGATCGGCAGCAACCATAATCGGGACATCGAGATTGTTAAGCGGCTTGTGGACGTATCTGCTGAGGCAGGAATAAATTGCGTGAAATTTCAGACTTATGAGCCTCAAGAGGTGTTCAGTGGAAAAATAACCACTCGGGATGTTGGATACGAAGATATGTATGGTTTTAAACCATGGTGGGAGGTTGCCCGGGACCGGATTCTCATGCCAAGAGAATGGTTTAAAGAAACTTTTGAGTATATAAGAGAAAAAAACATGCTCCCACTTTCAACCGTCCATTCGGCAAAGGATGCAGAGTTTGTCATGCAATTTGATCCTCCGGCCTTCAAAGTGGCGTCTATTGATGTTTCCTATTTGGAATTCCTCAGAGAATTAGCCGGCTTTAACAAGCCTATCATTCTCTCAACAGGAATGTCCCAATTGGGTGAGATTGAAAAAGCCGTGCAGGCTATTTTGTCTGAAGGTAATGATAAACTCACCCTACTGCATTGTGTATCATGCTATCCTCCTGAGCCAGAAATTGTTAATCTGAGAAATATCATCCTGTTAAGAAAAGCCTTCGGACTGCCGGTGGGTTTTTCAGATCACCATCCGGAGAATTATCTAGCAGCAAGTTCCATTGCACTTGGGGCCTGCATACTTGAAAAGCACATTACTCTTGATCGCAATATGGAAGGACCTGATCATCCTTTTGCGTTGGAACCGGAGGGTATACGAGAATTAGTAGTGGCAAGCAGAGAAGTTGAAGCTGCATTGGGTAGTTCTCAAAGGAGTCTTTCAGTAAGAGAGATGGAATCCAGAAAGCAAATAAGGCGCAGTATAGTTGCACGATGCGATATTAATCCCGGTGAATTAATAAAACGTGAAATGCTGAAAATGAGCAGACCTGGGACAGGGATTGAACCTGAACAAGTAAATTTTATTATTGGAAGAAAAGCTCAGGTACTTATCGAGAAAGATGATGTCATTACGATGGAGATGCTGGACCAATCATGAAAATCCGCAGCTACAAAAAAGGAGATGAAATCCGGATCGCAGCTCTGGACCGGAGTCTGGAGGTGCATCCTTGGAATAGACGGGATGTGAATAACTGGCATTGGAAGTATTCGGAAAAAAATCCTTCCAGTAAGGGATTAGTGTGGATAATGGAAGATAAAGATGAGTTATTAGCTCATTTTGCTGCGGTCCCCTATACGCTAAAAGTATTTGATAAGGAAATTATCGGATCCCATACTATTGCAGCCCTGGTGGTTGAGAAGTTCCAGGGACGTGGATTATTAAAATTCGTAGCTGACAAGCTTTTTGAGGAACTAAAAGAGAAAAACATACCTTTTAGTTACGGATTTCCCAATGAGCGCTCATATTCGCTCCACTTAACTCATATGGACTATATTGACCTGATAAAATTTGATACCTGGAAAATACAAAAAGCGGAAATCACAGGGGACCAAGTGGTTAAGACCGAGGGTTTTGAAAACCTTCCGGTCTTTGACGACAAAGTGGACACGCTATGGGAAGAAAGCAAGGATGATTACCAGATAGCCGTCAAAAGAGATCAGGATTACCTCAACTGGCGATACCTGCAGAGACCGGATTGTACCTATTATCCATTTGGGTTGTTCCGGGAGGGAAAACTGGCCGGGTATACGGTTCTGAAGCTTTACCAGGAAGAGGATATATTGCGGGGCCATATTCTCGATATCTTTGCACCCAGGACCGCACAAGATGTTTTCGATGATCTGATAAGAGGAAGTCTGGATTTTTTCCAATCAAAGAATGTTGACGAAGCAACCTGCTGGATATGGGGAAATTCAACTGTTGATTCCATTCTCAAAGAAAAGGGATTTGAAAAAGAAACTACCGGAGTGCCATTGGTAATACGCATTAACAGGAAGTTTCAATATGTAAAAGAGATAGTAGAGGCAAGTAATTGGTTTTTTACTATGGGAGATTCAACGGAGATTTTTTAAATGAAACTGCATCATATAGGCAAAGTTGTTGAAAATATCGGAAAAGAAATCGATTATTACAGAAATGTATTCGGCTTTCAACAGATAGGGAAATCCGTTATAGATCCGATTCAAAAAGTGGAAGTGGCCTTTATCGAAACCGGCTTGGACCGGCAAGTCACTATAGAGCTCATCCACCCGGTGGAAGAAGCCTCTCCAGTAATGCAATTTTTAAAGGAGGGCGGCGGACTTCATCATCTGTGTTATCAAGTGGATGATATCAACCAGGCACTGAAGGACTTAAAAGCCAAAGGCTGCTTGATCTTATCTCCTCCGGTACCGGGAAAGGGCCATGACGACAGGTTGACCTTATGGCTGTATACGCCGGAAAAGGAACTGATTGAATTGGTTGAAAAAACAGACTGATATGCGTCTCGAAGAATGTAAAAATTTCTCTGAAGTGCTGTCCTTTCAGAGCGCTATCAATCCTGACAGGATATATGTATATGATGTCCGATCGGAAAGGGAATATACTTTCAAGCAATTTGACATTATCGTCACAAATACAGCCGTTTATTTCCAGTCACTGGGAGTAAAACCGGGAGACAGGATAACGGCCCTTATAGAAAATTCTCCTGAATATTGTTTTTGTTATTTTGCATCTATAAGGGTTGGGGCGATTTTTAATCCCATGCCTTTTTCCTCCCATAAAGAGGAGGTTAAGAAAAACATTCGTTATACTGAACCTGAAATTATACTAGTAGACAGTCGGAGGTTTGGAGAATTTTCAGGAGAGAGCGGGAGGTTCATAGATGTACCGGTCCATGCAGAAAGGGATTTTGAGAAATCCATAAAGAACATGGGAAACGCCCAGGAAGGAAGAACCGAAATTAATGAAGACACTCCTGCCTGTTTGTATTACTCATCAGGGACTACGGGGGATCCCAAAGGAGTCATGTTTTCGCACCGGAACATGATCTCCAACATTTCCTCCATCTGCCGGGGATTTCAGTTTGATGAGGAACGGGAATGCCATCTGGTCATGCTTCCACTGGGCCATACGGCCTCTACAAATTATTCCCTGCTGCCCTGTATGTATATCGGCGGGAGGATGGTGATGGCGGAATCATTTTGGCATATCCGGGGAAGTATCTGGAAACTCATACGGGAGCATCGGGTAACTTATATGGAAGTTGTGCCCACAGTGCTCTATTCAATGCTTAACATCTATAAGGAGGTGGAGCAGAAGGACGTCTCAACAGTCCGCTTCGTTGGCTGCGGTTCAGCCCCGCTTCAAAAAGGTATTCAGGAAGAATTCATGAAGCGCTTTACCTTGAAAGTCGCAAATCTTTACGGACTTTCTGAGACCGGGCCTACGCATATAGATAATCCTCTGGAGCCTAACTGGAAGCCGGGGACTATCGGCAGGCCTTTGGATGTCAATGAGATTAAGATTTTTGGCAATGAGAGAAATGAACTGGGAACCGGAGATGTCGGCGAGATTGCAGTAAAGGGTGATAACGTGTTTGTGGGGTATTTCAAAAATGAGGCCCTGTACCGGGAAGTAATGAAAGACGGGTATTTTTTCACCGGAGACCTGGGGTATGTGGATAAAGAGGGGATTCATTATTTTGTGGAGAGAAAAAAAGATCTGATTATTAAAGGCGGAACAAACATTACTCCGGGGGAAATTGATGAAGTGCTTTTATTACATCCCGCTGTGAAGGAGGCCGCCACTGTGGGAATTCCCGATCCCATGTTTGGTGAAGATATTAAGAGTTTTATTACTATAAAAGACAACATGGAGTTGGAAACCCGTGAAGCCCTTGACCACTGCAGAAAGCATCTCCACTCACTTAAAGTCCCCAAAGATATTGAAATCGTTGACAAGCTTCCAACTACTCATTCAGGAAAGTTGTTGAGGAAGGCGCTCCGGGAAAGGGAGAGAAAAGCGGCCCATGATAGAAAATAATCAGGAATTAAGGACGGCTGTGAGAGCAGCTCGGGCTGCCGGGCAGGAAATGAAAAAGAACTTTGGCCGGAAATACCATGTCATCCGGAAGGACCCCAAAGAAATGGTCACTGAAATTGACATAAGATCTCAAGCTATTATTACGGAAATTTTAAACGGAGAATACGGATCATACGGCATTATCACAGAGGAGAAAAGGCTGTCAACAGTTGAAGAAGAAGTAAACTGGATAATAGATCCTATTGACGGAACCCATAACTTCATCGCAGGCCTTCCTTTCAGCGGAGTTTCTATCGGTCTGGTCAAGGACGGCGGCTTCTATCTAGGAGTGATATATTTTCCCATTGAAGATGAAATGTTCTACGCAGTGCAGGGAAAGGGGGCTTTCTGTAATGACAAACCTATAAGGGTTTCAGAAAACGGTGATCTTTCCAAGGCCATCATTAACTATGACAATCAGTTCCATAAATCGAAAAAATCCTTTGATTATTTTAAGGTTCTTACTCAAAAAGCCTTTACGGTAAGGATCTTTGGGACGGCTACCAGGGATTTGTGCTATACGGCCTCTGGACACATAAATGGACGGATCTGGAACAGCACTAAGATCTGCGATATCGCTGCCGGCATTGTTATAGTAACTGAGGCTGGAGGCAAAGTAAGTGATTTTAACGGTAAATCATGCACCTTGAAGTCGGCTCAAGTAGTGGCCTCAAATGGAAAAGTGCATGATGATTTATTAACTATTTTACAATAGGAGTGATTAATGGTTCCAAAAATATGTATAACAATGGGTGATCCGGCCGGTATCGGATCTGAAATTATTGCTAAAGCCCTGGCCCGGGAAGAAGTATATACTAAATGCCGTCCTGTGGTTATAGGGGACGCGCAGGCAATTCGAGATGGTATAAGGATAGGCGGGGTCAATTTGAAAGTCAATGCCATTGATGATATAGAAAAAGCCGCATTTTCAAACGGCACCATTGATGTATATGATCTTAAAAACATTGATATGAATAACCTTACCTATGGAAAAGTGGACCAGCAATGCGGTAAAGCCGCCGGCCAATACATTGAAACCGCGGTTGATATGGCCATGAATAAAAAAGTGCATGCTATAGTGACCGCGCCGATTCATAAGGAGGCCTTTGATTTAGGGGGATATGGGAAAAACTATCGTGGCCATACTGAAATGCTGGCTGCCTTGAGCGGTACAGAACAAGTTGCCATGGTTTTGGCGCACGGCAATCTACGGGTGATTCATGTTACTACCCATGTTTCTCTGAGAAAAGCTCTTGACTTGATAAAGCAAGGGAGAATATATGAGACCATAAAAATTGCCGTAGAGGCCTGCCATCAGCTGGGAATCTCCGAGCCCAAGCTTGGGATAGCAGGTCTGAATCCTCATTGCGGCGATGGTGGAATCATGGGTGATGAAGAGGTTACAGAGATTGCTCCTGCCATTGAGAGGGCTCGTTCGGAAGGAGTGAACATTGACGGTCCTATACCGCCGGATACTATTTTTCCAAGGGGTATCAGCGGTACTTATGATATCATTGTTGTGATGTATCACGACCAGGGGCACATACCTCTGAAGTTCCATGGCTTCCAGTGGGATGGTACAAAGTGGAAATCCGTTGGAGGAGTTAACATCACTTTCGGAATGCCGATTATCAGGACCTCTGTCGATCATGGGACGGCCTTTGGAAAAGCCGGAAAAGGAACAGCGGATGAGAAAAGCTTATTAGATGCTATTGACTATGCTATCACTATTGCCAAAAACCGAAACATGTAGGCGGTTATGATGGATAAACAAGTTGAAGAGGTAATCAGGACGACCTTTAATCTAGATAGCCAGATAATTGATGAGAACTGGACCTCAGAGAATTTACCCCAATGGGACTCCATGGGCCATCTGAATCTGATGATGGCCTTGGAAAAAAAGTTTAATATCAAATTCGAAATCGAAGAGATGTTTCAGATACAAAGCTTGAAAGACGCTAGTAATATTATTGAAAGCAAGCTTCATCCTTGATAGTGTTTTATTTGTTGAGCTTACAGATTCTCCTTCGTCTTTGAAAAGTGGCTGTTTCTCAGACGTTTCACCCAAAAACTTGGTGACGAAGTACTGAAATAAGTTCCCATAATAAAGACGAGATAGATCCATTCCATTTTATCTACCGTTGTTTTTGCAATGAAAATAGCTGATTTAAACGAATGCCGTATTTGCAGTTCAAGTAATTTTGAGGTGTTACTGAATTGGGAGAAATTCCCAATCTATATTTGGCCGATAGGAAAGAAACTAGATCCGGAATTTGAGCGCTTAAAGGTTTATTATTGCAGTAATTGCGGTCTTGTGCAATTGGATTCTTTTGAAGAAGGATTTATAAATAAATTGTATGTAAACGATTCTTTCGGTTTGATTAAAACAAAAGAGTTTCCCACCACTGAAAAAAAGAACAATGATTTTTTGAATTATTGTTATTCTCTCATGGGAGAGTCTTGTTTCAAAAAGAAAAGAATATTGGATATTGGCGGCTATGATTTCCTCTGTAATTTTGACATAGATTTTTTAGAAGGGGTAATTTGCGATCCGAATGCTCCTTATCAAACAAAGAGAGCCAACATATCAGTAGTAAAGGAATTTTTTTCGCGCAGTAAATTTAATGAGGAACAGTTTGATTTTATAATAGCCAAACATATTATTGAGCACATCAATGATTTAAAGACATTTATGAATGATGTAAGATATATATTGAAAGAGGGAGGAAAGGCAATTATAGAAATACCGGAACTTATGTATGCCTTAAGTAATATTAACTATACATTTTTCTATCATCAGCATTTGTCTTATTTTGAGGAATGTTCTATTACAAATCTTTTACAACTTTATGGTTTTGATATTGTTGATCTACAAAATGATAAAGGTGTTATCCGTCTGATTGCTGAAAGACAGAAACGAATTGAGTTCCCAGGATTTGAGAAAAATGAACATCTTCTTTTAGAATTCAGAAGATATGAAAAGGAGCTGGATGCTTATTTACGTAATTTAGAAAGATTTTTTACGGAAGCAGTAGCAGATGAGCAGTGCATTTTTTATGGAGCGGGAAGCAGTACGGTTTTACTGCTTAATTTAAATAAAAAAATAAAAAAATACATTAAATCGGTTGTTGACTCTTCGGAAAATAAAATCGGGAAAAAAATCAGCGGAACGGATATCATTGTTGAAGCTCCTGCGACCATAAAAAAGGACGAATGTCAGAATATTGTTATTTGTTCAGACGAATTCTTTGAGGAAATAGTAGAGAAGGTTAAAAGTTATAAAACCGATTTTAATTATTTAAAAATTTATCCGAATTTTTCTAAAGTTCATTATACGAAGGAGAATGCGTAATGATCATTGCATCATTATACCCATGTCCCTGGGACGTTCAAGACAGGCATGACGTGAGTGCGGCCATCATAAAGGACGATGATATATATGCTTATGAGGAAGACAAATTGACTACTGTAAAAAGCGAAATGACGGTAAAATTTCCCGAACGATCTTTGATGATGGGATGCAAAGAATTGAATATGCTTCCATCGCAAATTGATAAATGGATATTTCCAACACCATCGGAATCGCCATCGATGAAAGAGCAGTACTTGTTTTTCTCCTGGATATTCAAGGCATTCAAGGAAACTTGGAAAGATTTTGAAAAATGGTATGAAAAACACGTTTTTTTTGTGCCGCACCAGCTGTCACATGCTGCCTTGGCCGTTTATGCTTCAAGATTTAATGAATGCGCATTTATCTGCCAGGATGGGGGAGGAGATCTTGGCGATCCTCGGGATTTAATTATGGGGGAATATAAAAGTGGTGAGTTTAATATTATAAATCAGCATGAAGGACTGCAAAATATATGTGTGTTTCATGATCATTTGACAGATACCATGGGATTTACGGGAAACGACAATGGCAAGACATCTGGGATGGCAGCATATGGAAATCTGGATAAAAAGCTGTTAAATGAAATGGAAAGCTTAATGAGCTTTGATAATGGAGGAATAACTTTCAAAAGAGAAAGATTCGGAAGGACAGAAGTGCAATTACACAAAATAAATCCTTCAGCATATTCCCGTTTTAAAATATTTAATAAATATCCCAGCAACACGAATATATTGCAGCTAGGATTGAGTCATTTGCCCCAAGATATAGCCGCAACAGGGGAGTTTGCCTTACATGATATGTTTGTTAAATACCTAAGATCTATCAAGTCGAAAACTTCGATGGAAAAGGCAGTATTCAGTGGGGGTCTTTTCCAAAATGTTTCATTAAACTATAAGATTTTAGAATCAGGCGTTTTTAAAGAAGTGTTTATTCCAATGGCTCCATCTGATAGTGGATTGTCTTTGGGCGCAGCCCTGTATATTAATAACAAGGATGGTGAAAGAAAAAGAACTGAGACTTTAACTCCATTTATTGGTCCATCTTTTAAAAAAGAGGAGATAACAAAACTTCTTGATCAATTTAGGTTGAATTACACAAAGGAGAAGGACATTTCATTGAAAGCGGCGAAATTAATTGATTCGGGGAAAATAGTTGGTTGGTTTCAGGGAAGGGGAGAATATGGTCCCCGTTCGCTTGGAAACAGGTCTATTTTGGCTGATCCTAGGGACGCTTCATCCAAGGCAAGAATAAATCAATTACTAAAAAAGAGAGATTGGTTTATGCCTTATGCTCCTTCCATATTAGAAGAGAAATTACATGAGTGGGTAGATATTCCCCATGAGTCTCCGTATATGCAAATTGCATTTAAAGTCAAAAAAGAGAAGGCCGAATTAATTCCCGCCGCGATTCATGTTGATGGTTCATCTAGATTTCATGTGGTGAATAAGAAAGAAAATGAAAAATACTGGCAATTAATAAAGTACTTCGAGGATATAACTAAAATTCCTATGGTACTTAATACAAGTTTTAACAGACATGGAATTTCCACGATTTCAACCCCTCGGCAGGCGATCGAACATTTATTGGAAGGGTGCGCGGATGTTCTAATAATGGATGACTACATGATTGAATTCGAACAAAACCGGAAGTATTCTAGAAGAAAAATTAGTGAAAAACCGGAACATGTCTGCCTAAAAGAAGATTGTATAAGAAGAATAAAGGATATTTATGAGTATGACAAAAGGGAGAAATATGAAAAGTATTTGGAAAATTTGTCAAACTTTATAAAAGTTGACATTAAACCTGGAATGGAAGATGAAATCTATATTGAAAATGAAAAAAAATCTTTAAAAGAGTCTATTGACGTCCTTATAAAAAAAATTAATTAAACAAGTGTTTCACCCAAATGATAACAGATGTCTCATCAAATAGTTGTATTAATCTCGACATTTTAACAAGGGCGAACGTATAATGAACATTCTAGTGATTGCCGCACATCCAGATGATGAAGTTTTGGGCTGTGGCGGGACAATGGCCAAATACGCTAAGGAAGGGCATGATGTTTATACACTTATCCTAGGAGAAGGTGTAACGTCAAGAGATGAAAAAAGGGATAAAAACAAAAGGAAAAAAGAATTAAGGGAATTGGAAAAAAATGCAGCTTCTGCGAATAAAGCCCTTGGAGTAAAGGATTTAATCCTTCACAATTTCCCGGATAACCGTTTTGATACTATAGCCATGTTGGACATTATCAAAGTCATAGAAAGGGTGAAAAGTGACATTGGGCCTGATATGGTTTTTACACACCATCATGGTGATTTGAATATTGATCATCAATTGACCCAAAAAGCGGTTTTGACTGCATTTCGGCCTAATAGCAGGGAAAAGGTAATTGGGATATTTGCTTTTGAAATACCCTCCTCTACAGAATGGAGCGGTCCCTTTGCCAAAAGCTGGTTTATGCCAAATTATTTTGTGGATATCTCCAGAACCTTAGGGAATAAGACGTCTGCGATGAAGAAATATAAGAGTGAAGTGAGGGATTATCCTCATCCGCGTTCACTTGAGGCCATACAAATTAATGCAAAAGCCTGGGGAATAAAAGCTGGCGGAATTGCCGCTGTAGAGGCATTTTCAGTAATTAGACAGATTGACGGTATTTGAGAATTTATGTTGTGAAGTAATTTGTTTTTCCGATATTCCGTCATCACACTATAAATCTTTACGCCCCTCTCTATACAGATTGGACTATTATACAAGCTGTTTCATTATGACAGAGTCGTGACATAAATGAGCATAAGCGAAAAAAACATAAGGAACGTATTTTATTACACGATTCCCAATTTCGTGCATTATGGACTTAATTTTATATCACTTCCCATACTAACGAGACTGTTGAATCCGGATGATTTCGGGGTGGCCGCACTGACCATGGCCGTGCCTCCAATTGCAGTAGGCGTGCTAACTTTTGGCGCTGTGGCTTCCGTTCCCAGGTATTATTTTGAATTCCGTAAGGAAGAACACAAGCTCAATATGCTTTACTTTTCCATGCAGGTGTATCTCTTTGTCATGCTGGCTTTTTCAGCTGTTATAGTCTATGTATTTAAACATGATATTGCCAGGCTGATTACAGGAACCCCGCAATACGGGATGGCATTTTTTGTCGCTTTCCTTACGCTTTATATTGGGCAAATGAATATTATCTACCTGCGGATTTATCAGAATAGAGAAGAAGCGATACATCATACTGTTTTTGTTTTAATCCAGGGCGTCACAAGCCCAATCGCAAGTCTCCTGTTTGTGTGGTATTTTAAATTATCCTATATGGGATTGTTATGGGGTTTTTTGGTAGGAGCGGTTGCTGCATGGATTCCCACCATAATACATTTTAACAGGGGCCGGGAATATGTGTTTAACAAGCACATATTGCTGGAAAACATGAAATACGGCATACAAATCATACCAAAGAGTTTTACCGGATTTATCAACAAGTTTTTTGACAAATACATGCTTAATAATATGCTCTCTATGTCAGTTGTGGGGGTGTTTAGTATCGGACAGCAAATAGCTCATGTATTTGACTTAGTTATGGACAAATTATTTATGTCTTTGCAGCCAGTATATTTCAGGGCGGTCTTTGACAGGGGAAATCTGGCATCAAAAGAAACCGGCAGGATATTTACGGTGTTTTTTTATGTATCAGTGTTTGTCATAATCCTGGGGATTTTGTTTGCAAGGGAAATCCTTTATGTCATAGCTCCCGCATCGTATCAAGGGGCCATTAAAGTCGTGGTTATTTTAGCAGCAGGAATAACAACTCAGACTTTCGGGAAATATGTAAGCGTGCAGTATGCATATAAAAAAAAACCAATTTGGGTGCTTCCTGTGAGTGTTATCGGGACTATAATAAACGTGGGTCTGAATATTGTATTAATTCCCAGATATGGATTAATAGGAGCTGCTTACGCCACTGTTTTCAGCATGGTGATAATGAATATAGCCCTGGTTATGATTGGCCAGCGTCTGTATAAAATAGATTATGAATGGAGAGCGATCTTGTTTCTTTATGCTATTGTCATAATGGCGATTGCATATGAACTCTATTTTAGAGTTTTTATACATAATTTGATGCATTCAGTCCTGTTGAGAATGATAGTTATTTTACTCTATATTCTCATTGGCATAAAAATAGGTTTGCTTTCACAAAGAGGTGTGAAGAAAGTGGTACATGCCTTTATGGTTTTTAAGAGAGCAAACGTAGTGGAAAAATTTGAAGGAAACGCCAATTAATGACAGCGTCAAAATTCTATTTCCAAAACTTAACATTTGTTTCGTTTCTCATTGCGATAATATGGGGCCGAAATAGAGTGCCCATATATTACTTCTCCTGTAGTTCTTTTATGAATATTGTTACTAAAATGCGTGTTATGCAAAGGTTCATTATTAAGAGGCCTGAAATGTTGGAGTTTAGGTTTTCTAATCTTATAGATAAAAAATTAGGGAATCTTTTTCCGATTATACAAAAAGAAATAATGGATCTTTGTGATTCATATACGATTGAAGATAAAGTCTTCAGTCAGTTTATAAATAAGGTGTCAATAATAGAACAAAGGAAAAGAGTCCTGCTTTTTATGAAAAAAATTATTGCCAGAGAAATCCATGGTGATGTTGTAATGATGAACGCTGCGTATCTGCATAATTCTCAGTCAAATGGA
>JBHPJW010000053.1:0-16091 GCA_042567505.1 Fibrobacterota bacterium | reverse complement strand
ATTTTTTAGAAGCCGATGGTGGAACCCTCTTTTTAGATGAAATTGGTGAATTATCTCTGGAAATCCAAGTAAAGCTGTTAAGGGCTTTGCAGGAAGGTGAAATTGTCCCTGTCGGAGCTTCTACCCCAAAACCAATTGATGTCCGGATTATTGCGGCTACTAACCGGAATTTGGTCTCAGAATGCGCCAAAGGAAGTTTCCGGGAGGATCTATATTACAGGCTGGCTGTTGCCGTACTGCATTTACCGCCCCTTCGGGAAAGGGAGGGTGACGTTGGGCTTCTTATTGACAGTTTAATGAACACTGTTAATCAGGAAAGCGAAACAGAGCCAGGATATAAACATAAAAATATTTCTGTATCTGCAAGAAATCTTATGGTTCAGTATTCCTGGCCGGGCAATGTCCGGGAGCTCCTGAATACCTTGCGGAGGGCTGCTTTATGGACTGATAACCTCACCATTTCGAAAGAGGACATTCAAGGAAGCATTATTCACGGCCCCGAAGAAATTACCGCAGATATTATGCAGAAACCCCTGGGAAACGGCTTCAGTATTGAAAATACACGGGATGAAATGGTCGCCGCGTATATAAAAAGAGCCATGAAAGAAGCGCATGATAACAAAACCAAAGCTGCCGAACTTTTGGGAATAAAGAATTATCAAACCCTAAACAACTGGATGAAAAAGGTTAATCTCAATTGATGGCACTGAATTTGCATAAGCATAAGGCGTGATTATGGACTCATTGAACTTTGAATTTTTAAGGGCCAGCTATCGAGAACTCTCCGACATCGGAGGCTTTGCTGAAAAGTACATCTGGACTGACGCGCCCAGCGCATGTGTAAAGCTTAGAACGATGGCGGAGAAAATGGTTCTTGCCTTTTACCACCATTATAAAATTCCCAGACCTTTCCAGGCCACCCTGGTAGAGATGTTGAATGAAGACGTTTTTAAATCTTCTGTTCCCCCCGTTGTTCGGGAAAAGCTTCATATCCTCAGGACTATTGGCAACAAAGCCGCCCACGGGTCTGAGTTCAAGTCCGCATCCATTACCCCTATCAATGCTTTGCGAGAAGCTTTTGATTTGGCGAAATGGTTTGCCATCTCCCTTGGATTGGGAAGTAACATCCGGGAATTAAAATTCAGGGAGCCCAAATCGCTGGATGATACCAAGGGAAAACTACAAAGGGAAAAGAAAGCTGTCCTTGAAAAGCTGGCTGTGGCAGAGTCACAACTGCAGGAACTCTTTTTGCGGTTGGAAGAAGAGAGAGCTAAGACCTCATATGCTGAAAAAACTCTGGAAGAACAAAAACAAATCAGGTCCAAGAGTGATAAAGCCGCTAATGCACTTGCCTTTGATGAAGAAAAAACCCGCAAAATTTTAATTGACCAGATGATCCTGGAAGCGGGTTGGAACATATCTCCTGATGGAAAAAATACCGAACAAGTAGCTCAGGAATTTGAAGTCAAACATCAGCCCACTTCCTCAGGCATAGGAAGGGCAGATTATGTTTTGTTTGATGATAACGGTAAACCTTTGGCCGTTATTGAAGCAAAAAAAACTGCCAGGGATGCAGATGAAGGACGTCATCAGGCTAAATATTATGCCGACGGTCTGGAAAAAGAATACGGGCAGAGGCCTGGTATCTATTACACGAATGGCTATGACCTGTATTTATGGGATGATGTAAAGGGAGAAACCCCCAGAAGGTTGTATGCTTATTATTCTAAAGAAAGTTTGCAGAGATTACATTGGAAAAATAAAGCACGGCTAATCCTTAATACCCTTGGGCCAAAAGAAGAAATTGTTGATCGCATGTATCAGATTGAGGCTATTAAAAGGGTCACAGAACAATTTGAAATGAAACGCCGTAAGGCTTTACTTGTGCAAGCCACGGGCACGGGAAAAACCCGTGTGGCTATTGCTCTAAGTGAATTATTAATTCGAGCCCATTGGGTTAAACGAATACTCTTCCTTTGTGATAGAAAGGAACTGCGTAAGCAAGCTGATAAAGCTTTCTCAGCTTATATGGGGTCTGAACCCAGGGTTTATTTGACCGCCAGAACATCTCAAAACATGGATGAGAGCATTTTCCTTGCTACTTATCCCGCCATGACCAAGGCAATGATGAAGTATGATCCTGGTTTTTTCGATTTGATAATCGCTGATGAATCACACCGCAGTATCTATAACCGCTACCGGGGAATCTTCCAATATTTCGATGCGCTGCAGGTAGGGCTTACGGCAACACCGGTTAATCTGGTATCAAGAAATACCTTTAGGATATTTGATTGTGAAGATAAAGATCCAACCAGCAATTATGACTATACCCAGGCCATAGAGCACACGCCTCCCTATCTTTGCCCCTTTAGAGTTATTAAGCACACAACCCAATTCCTACGCCAGGGAATTAAGTATGCAGATATGACTCCGGGGCAAAGAGAACAGTTGGAAGAGCAAATGGGGGAAGAAGACGCTGAGCTTGTGGATTATAATCGAATTGCTGTTTCCAAGTCCGTGTTTAATGCGGATACGGACAGAAAGATACTCAAGAACCTAATGGAAAACGGGCTGTGCTTATCGGATGGTTCACTGGGAAAGACCATAGTGTTTGCCCGAAACCATGAACATGCAAAGCAGCTGGAAAAATTATTCGGGGAAATGTATCCACAGTACATGCAGCCAAGGCAGGAATTTTGTGCGGTTATAGATAACTACGAAGTCAGAGCCGAGCAACTCATAGATGATTTTAAGGGTGAGGGAAACAATCCGAATCTAACCATCGCAATCTCAGTAGATATGCTTGATACGGGTATAGATGTTCCGGAACTAATAAATCTGGTGTTCGCTAAGCCGGTTAAATCCTATGTAAAATTCTGGCAAATGATAGGGCGAGGCACCCGATTATGTCCCAATTTATTCAGCCCTAAAAATGATAAGAAGTATTTTCAGATTTTCGATCACTGGGGCAATTTTGAATACTTTGGCGAGAATCCGCCAACCTATGAACCAGGCACCCGGCAGTCCTTATTGGAACAGCTTTTTGAAACCAGAATCGAGCTCGCTCAAAAGGGAAAAGAAAACCAGGACCTGGAATGTTTTGACATGGCCTTGGGGCTTATTATAAAGGATATCCGATCACTGCCTGAGGATACTATCGCTGTCAGGGAAAAATGGCGTTACAAAAAGCAGTATGAAAACGAAAATGAGTTGAACAAATGGGACGCGACAACCCTAAACATTCTCCGCCATGAACTGGCGCCCTTAATGCGGTGGCGTCCGACCATGGGCAATGAAGAGGCTTATCGTTTCGACCTTACTGTCGCAGGGTTTCAAGTTGCTATTCTTTCAGGTTCTGCAGAGATTGAAAATTACTGGAATGAATTTCAACAGAAGGTGGCCCAACTACCTGTGAATCTTTCCCAGGTTAGAGACAAATATGAACTCATCAAAGAAATTAAGGGTCAGCGTTTATGGAGCATCATTGGGAACTGCACGAATTTGGAAGAGAATTACAGTAAAGATATTCCAGAGAAAAACTCTTTTAAGATCCTGGATTTTTTACGTAGAGAGCTGCGGGGCTTAATGGTTTTGCGGGAGAAATTAAAAATGCCCAATCTTCCTGCGTTAAAAATTGATGTCACCGATACAGATGAGGAACGGCAGGAAGTTAAGGTTCCTCTGGACGGTTTGGAACTGGCAGCATATCGCAAACGTGTTGAGGAAGTCCTGGTAACTTTATTCGACGAGTCCCCGGCGTTAATAAAAATCAAGCAAGGCCAGCCTGTTACACAAGATGAGATTAAGCAGCTAATCGAAAAAGTGTTACTCAGGGATCCCAACCTGAATGTAGAAGACCTTTTGATTCACTATCCCAATAAATTTCAGCGGCTTGATATTGCCATTCGGCAGATAATAGGCCTGGATGCGGAAAAGGTTAATGAACATTTTTCCGCTTTTGTCAGAAAATATCCCAATTTAAAATCCTATCAAATAAGATTTCTGGAACTGGTTAAAAAGCACATTGCCACTTTTGGAGCACTTGAAATTGAGCAGCTTTACGAATCCCCTTTTACCCAATTGGCCAGTGAAGGCCCGGATGGTGTCTTTCAGGATGACGCACAGATAGATGATCTTCTGGAGCTCATTCAGCAAATTAACGAACTCGCCCCCGGCGGGCAAGCAAACTAAATGGAGAATAAATGATATCAGGCACTTTAAAATCCAGAGTCGACCGGCTCTGGCTGGAATTCTATAGCGGTGGAATTACCAACCCCTTAACTGTAATTGAGCAGTTATCTTACCTTATTTTCGCCCGCATGCTGGATATAACGGAATCCCGTAACGAGAAAAAAGCATCACGTCTGAAGCAACTTTCGACAACGCCCATATTCCCCAAAAACAAACAACATCTTAGATGGATTCATCTTCAGAACTTGGGCGCGGATGAACAGTTAAAAATCGTAAGGGATGACTTATTTGATTTTTTTCGTAATGGATTTGTTAAAAACACTACCCTTGGGCCATTTCTTAAAGATGCTCAATGTATGGTTGTTAAAGCATCAGTCATAAAAACCGCTATTAATGTTATATCAGAGTTTCCCCTGGCACAGGGGGATACTAAGGGAGATCTTTACGAATATTTATTGAGCAAATTAAGCTCCGCTGGAGTAGCAGGCCAGTTTCGGACACCCCGTCATATTATTAAAGCCATGGTAGAAATATTGGATGTAAAGCCCACTGATAAAGTATGTGATCCTGCATGTGGTACCGGAGGCTTTTTAGTCTCTGCTATGGAATACATACGCCGGACACACACAAGCCCCGATATGGTTCAGGAAGAAATAAACGGAGATGGAAAACCTGTTCTTGACGATCATGGAAATCCGGTAAAACATTATCCTGGTGACCAGTTGTCAGCCGCAGAATGGAATGCCGTTCAAAAGATGTTCCATGGTTTTGATTTTGACAGCACCATGCTTCGCATTGCTGCCATGAACATGCTCTTACATAACCTGGAAAACCCATGTATTGAATATCATGACAGCCTGAGTGAAAGATTCGCCGATGAAGCGCCACAATATCATCAGAACGCTTTTGATGTAATCCTGGCTAATCCACCCTTTAAGGGAAATATTGATGAGGATACGGTACACAGCAGTTTGACTGCGGTTACCAAAACAAAAAAGACAGAGCTTCTATTTATTGCCTTAATGCACAGGATGTTAAAAACTGGCGGCCGCTGCGCGGTTATTGTACCGGATGGAGTCCTTTTCGGGAGTTCAAAAGCGCACTTGGCCATCAGGGAGATGCTGGTGGAAAAAAATCAGTTAGAAGCGGTTATCAGTTTACCATCTGGTGTATTTAGGCCTTATGCTGGTGTTAACACCGCGATTATAGTCTTTTACAAAGGCGGTAAGACGGATAATGTATGGTTTTACAAAGTAGAGAATGATGGCTACAGCCTCGACGACAAACGAACACCGATAAAAGAATCTGATTTGGATGATTTGGTGTTGCAGTGGAAGAAGAAAGACGGTAAAAAGAAAACTAAAAGGACGGATAAAGGCTTCTTTGTGCCGAAGTCGGAAATAACAGATAATAAATATGACTTGAGTATTAATCGTTACAAGGAAGAAAAATATGAAGAAGTGGAGTACGAGCCACCGAAAGTGATCTTAAAAAAAATGAAGGTTCTTGAGAATGAAATTAAACAGGGAATAATTGAGTTAGAGGAAATGCTTAGATGTTAAATTTTGATTCTTTCTCAAAGAAAATGCCGCATATGTTACTCGGCGAAATTGTTGATTTTTATGATAACAAACGGAAGCCAATTAAGGCATCAGAAAGAACTGAAGGACCTTATCCATATTATGGTGCCAATGGAATTCAAGGAACAATCAATAATTTTATTTTTAATGAACCTCTGATTTTATTGGCAGAAGATGGAGGTCACTTTGGAGATGAAACAAAAAGTATTGCGTATATCGCTTCTGGAAAATATTGGGTAAATAACCATGCACATGTTTTAAAACCGAAACCTGAAATTGATATAAGCTATCTTTGTCGCGCGCTTGAAAAATATGATGTCAGACCATACATAAAAGGAGCAACGAGAGAGAAATTAACAAAGGGAAACGCTGAAGCAATTCCAATCCCCATCCCCTTTAAAAACGGCAAGCCCGATCTGAAAGAACAAAAACGCATTGCGGCCATTCTGGATAAAGCCGATGAGCTTAGACGGAAACGCCAGGAAAGCCTGAAAATGTTGGATGAATTGGTGCAAAGTGTGTTTCTGGATATGTTTGGGGATCCGGTTACTAATCCTAAGGGGTGGAATATAAAGACACTAGAAGATATTTCAGATATACAGGGTGGACTTCAGGTCACATCAAAAAGGGCAACAAAGCCAATTGAAGTTCCATACTTGCGAGTGGCAAATGTTTATAGAGATAAACTAATGCTGAATGAAATTAAAAATATCAGAGTTGATGACAATGAATTACAAAGAACGTCACTATTGGAGGGAGACATACTTATAGTAGAAGGTCATGGCAATCGTAATGAAATTGGCAGATCAGCTATGTGGGATGGTTCAATATCCCCTTGTGTACATCAGAATCACTTAATAAGGGTTCGAGTAAAGAAAAATCACGCCCTACCTTTAATAATAAGCAACTTTATAAACTCCAGTGGAGGTAGAAAACAACTGCTTAAATTTGGTAAAACCACTTCTGGCCTTAATACAATTAGTACAAGAAATGTTAAAGCTCTTGAAATATTTCAGCCTCCTATGGAATTACAGAGAAAATATTATGAAATAACAAAATACATAGCTGAGATATCGAATTATTATAATTTTTCAGATATAAAATTTGATACATTCAATAATTCACTTCTTCAAAAAGCTTTTAAAGGAGAACTTTAATGCTTTGCTCAATTTCAATTGAAAACTTCAAGGGGATTAGTGATCTGATAACAATTCCAATTAGGCCTATTACTCTTCTGTTCGGTGCTAATAGTGCTGGAAAGTCAACAGTTATTCAGGCAATACATTATTTCAGGGAACTCCTTCTTAACAAGAATGTTGATGCTGACAGAACTGATTTGGGTGGAGAATTTCTTGATTTAGGCGGATTCTACAGTATGGTTAATTCCCATGACTTATCGAAGGAGATAAAAATTAAATTAGAATTCGAAGTAAATGATGATTCGCTTGAGCCTTTTGAGGGGGCAATATATAACAGTACCAAATCCATTGATCCAATAAATGAATTTTTATCTGTAAAAACTGCTTATGTTGAACTAACCGTTGCTCATGATGGAAAACATCCTATCATTAAATTCTACTCAGTTGGATTAAATGGGAATTTGATAGGGACTCTGGGCTGGTTTGGAGACTATGTTGGAATACATGAATTGAATTTGTCTCACACACTTTTTGATAATATGGCCGAATCGAAAATAAATGAAGAAGATATTGAGGGTTCTAATGAAGAAAAAAAGAATGAAGCTTTTAGCAAGTATTTTTCAACATATATAGAACAAGATGGCAGAGATATAACCGAGCCTGTTTTTTTTGAAAACTTGAAATCTATTATACCACCAGAAGATGAATTGCTTATTATAAAGGCGCAAGAATCAGATGACGACTCAACCTATGGTAATGAATATGTTTCCCATTTAATCAGCCGCCTTTTTGTTCGGCCAGCTGATATTTTACGAGAATTCCTATTTGATTTAAAATATATCGGTCCTGTCCGGGAAATACCACCACGGAATTACGCGCCATTTAATTCACCAGAAATGAGCGGATGGTCAAATGGGTTTGAAGCATGGGATTTGCTTCATAGAAAGGGAAGCGAATTTGTTCAAAAATGCAGTGCTGCTCTTACTGATATTGTAAAATTGGGTTATAGCTTAACCTTTACTGAATATATCCATCTTTACAAAAATGATCTTGCTTATAAAAATATTGAACTGCTCAGCAGAAATTTGGAAGATTGGGAGGAAAACGATATTAATAATCGGATTTTAACCCCCCTCAAGGCCAAACAACCTTTTTTAAAGATCGTTGTTAAAGACGAGGTAAAAAATATCGATGTTGAACTTCCTGAAATCGGTGTTGGTGTTTCTCAGGCAGTTCCGGTAGTGGTTGCTGTGCTAGATAATGAAACAAAGTTCCTAGCTATTGAGCAGCCGGAACTCCATCTTCATCCGGCAGTACAGTGCAATCTTGCTGATGTATTTATAAAAGAAGCTAATAAAAGCTCAAATAAAATATTCCTTATTGAGCTTCATAGTGAGCATTTTATTTTGCGGCTTCTGAAAAGAATAAGAGAATGCAATGTAAAGCTGCCTCCTGATAATCATTTGATAATTACGCCTGATAAAGTTGCAGTGATTCATGTGGAAAAACGGGAAGATGATACGGTCATTAAAGAACTGTCTATAAATAAGGATGGTGAATTTGAAGACGAATGGCCAGGGGGATTTTTTGAAGAGCGTACAAAGGAGTGGTTTGATTGATATTTGATTATGCTATTGAACCTGAAGTGATGGCCGAATGGTCAATTGATAGACAAATTGCAGGCTCAATTATCTATCAGTTCTGCTATGGAAACCCAAAAATCTTAGCTAAATATCCTGAAAACTGGGTTGAACACATCTTCCGAACTATATGCAAACTTGGTACAAATATTTCCCAAAGTCAAAGAAAGACTGCCGAACTGTTTTTAGATTCTATACGAAAAAATTGTTTCCTCTTAAAGAAAAGCTTCCCCTTTGATGATGGAAAAACATGGTTTGCAAATGTAAATGAATATATACCAGCGTCAACATCGACCACAATCGTATCCAAAGAACAAACTGTTCATCAAAATTGGTTACATACGACTTGCATTAACGATATTGAGCCTAACGAATTGTGGCATAGAGATGGAGGAATTGTATTTGAAAGAACTCCTGAAAATATAACTCATGCGTTAGAGCCAATTTTACAAAACGCCTCTTTTTTAATTTTTGTCGATCCATATTTAGACTTCCATAGTACCGAAATTAAGCAATCGTTTCAGAAAATATTCGAATTTTTATGTTCAAATCGAGATAAGCTACCTGAATGTATAGAATGGCATTGTAACTTTGAAAGGGGACCACGTTTAGTAGCTTTTGAAGAAAAATGCCGACAATTCAGATTTAGGTCTAAAAGTGGCTTTAAGCTCGACTTTTACCGCTGGAAAGAAAATAGTAAAAGCGGTGATGAGTTCCATGACAGGTTTTTACTCTGTGAGTATGGTGGTATAGTTTTAGGAAAAGGCTTCGCCGCCGGTGCCCCCGGCCAAACGAGTGACGCCAATACAATGGGAAAAGCTCAATGGCAAAAAAGATGGGAACAATTCTATTACAAAAAATGGGATGATAACCCTGTAGATATGCCTACTTCGATGGAAAAATAGGCTGTTCCTATGAAAATTACTAAACAACAAAAAATAGCTGCGACAAAGCATATCCTTTATGAAATGGTTGAAATGATTTTATGCAACAAGCAAATTAATGCGTTAGCACAAAATTTCAATCCAGAAGACGATTCCCAATGCTGCGCTAAATCTGCATATTTAGAAGCATTACTTCTCCATATAAGAATTCTTAGAGATTTTTTCCAATTCAAACCAAAGACTCCCGATAAAAGGGATATAAATAATAGAATGACAAGAGCGGATATGTATTCGGTGGACTTTGGTTTTAAACAACAGAAGATTCTATTTGACCCTGAGCTTAGATTTCGCCTAAATAAGGAGCTGGCGCATTTGTCATATCATCGTCTACATTCAAGCATATTCTGGTACGGTACCGAAACTATTGAGAAAATAATTCCCGCTTGTAAAGCATTTTTAATGCACTTGAAGAGTAAATGGCCTGGGATAGATAATGCAGATTCTGAATATTATAAATCAGGAATGTTAGATGGGGAAACTTTACGATATTGGAATATTTTGAAGAAGCATCTTCAATGTGGTTAACTTATTTAAGCTTGAGGTAATCAATGACAGAATCTAAGAAAAAATCATTTAAAGATGCCGCGGCTCAGATTCTTAAAGAGGTCGGTGAACCTCTTTCCTACCAAGAGATTGCAAAGCGCGCAATTGAAAAGGGTATTCTTAGTACGGAAGGCAAAACGCCGGAAGCCTCAATGGGTGCGCAAATTTATATGGACATTAAAAAGAACAAAAAGAGCCCATTTAAAAAAGTAGGAAGGGGAATGTTCGCCCTCAAAGTGCAAAAAGATTCAGCGACTACACCGTTATTGTTAATAGAAAACCAAAACCAATTAGTAAGAAAAGCTCTAAAAGCAGAACTGCACAAAATGGATCCGTTCCAATTTGAGGCTCTTATTAGTGAATTGCTAAAGAAGATTGGGTACGAAAACGTAGAGGTCACTTCCCGGTCTGGCGATAAAGGCATCGATGTAACTGCTGATTTGACGCTTGAGGGAATTACTGATGTTAAAACGGTTGTTCAGGTAAAGCGTTTTAAGGAGGGAAACAATATACCGGGTAAGATCATCACTCAGCTCCGTGGAAGTGCTGAAGTCGATCAAAGAGGGCTGGTCATAACCACATCCGATTTCACCAAAGATGCTATAGAAGAATCGAAAGCCCCGAATAAAATGCCGGTTTCTTTAGTTAATGGTGAAAAGTTGCTTTCACTCCTGATTAAAAACGGGATTGGAGTAAAAAGGGAAGATGTTACTATTTATTCCCTTGATACTGAGTTTTTCACCAATGAAACATCTTCGGATACGATTGTCAGGCCATCAAACAAAGGACGCGCAATGTATCCGCTTCCCGGCGGGATAAACTCTTATATGGATGCCTTGAATAATTATCTTAACGCCATAAACACAAAAAAGTATTCCAAGGAAAAATTCATTGATTGGCAACTTAAGGAATATGAAAACGTCAATAGCCGCAATTCCGCAGTAAGTTATCTTAACCTTCTTAGAAACATCGGTGTAGTAAATATAGTTGATAATGATGTATGCTTAACTCAGGAAGGTAAAGAGTATATAGCTGGTTTTGATAAAAATGTTCTCTATAACATAATATCCAACCATATTCAGGGCTTCAGTGAGATTGTTGAATTTTTGGAAGGTTCCGATGAACCTCAGACAGAGCAAGACATTACCGAGTATTTGAAAGAGAACCTTGGTTTAGATTGGGAAACACATTTTCAGGTGACTTTGAGGCTGCTATGGTTGGTAAATTTGGGAAAGATTATTAAAACCGAAGATGGTTATATAACTAAAAATTGATTTTATATGCAATATCGCGCTTCATGGGTTAAGCCCTTCCAAATCGCCCATGGATTAGATCATTTGGGTACACAAGCTCCCTGCATTTATTTGTACGGCCTTTTATTGCCTGGAATAACAAACGTCACAGACAGGGCAAGATATTATTCATTCTATCCCTGGTTTCTCTGGGCGAGTGAAAAGGAAGGCATATCAAAGACCAGGGATGAATTAATCACTTATTTCCGTCGGGCTGACTGCCTGTTTACCATGATAGGCAAACGGCATGCAATGGTTTCCCAGGAGCCGGAGGAATTATTAGACAGGCACTACGGAACAACTGTGGGCATTGATACCTTAAGAAATGAAGTGCATAACCTTAAGGATAATGGATTTCTGACTTTATCCAAATACGCAACCACAGATCCAGTTTCTGAGCGGTATTTCATGAACAAATTCGGAGGGCTCGGACAATATTACCGAGGCACCCTAAACGAGTTGAACATTTTATCCCAGGTCAAAAATGATATATACGGCGTTACTGATGAAATCGGAGTAAAAATTGCTGAGGCAATGGATAAATCCATTGATAGGCAACTTTTTTTTAAAACAATCCTTGAAGATAAGGTAACCACAAGCAGGCTGGATAGCCTTAATGTTTTTTGTAACTGCCAATTGCATAAGTTTAATGAAGAAGCGCAAGGATTGGTTAATATCTTCTTCAACGCAGACGGTTCGTATGATCAAAACTACCAGCAGCGCCGGGAATCTCTAGGTCTTATTCTCCATTTAGCAACAGAGCTTGAAAAGCTACAGCAGCCGCTTGATGTTCCCACTTTCAGAAAATGCGTCTATACCGGGACTTTACCTAATAAAAAAAATTGGGATATTCCTGATGTTCTGTCCGATACTTACAAAAAGTGGGAAGTGTATCAGAGAAACGATATTCTTTCCTTCGCCTTACAGTCAATCATATTCCCTGCTTTACATGAATTAGCCGATATGGGTCTTAATGTGTCAGGCAGTTCAGAATTCGCACAGCGCTTTTGTGGAATACCCGAAGTGAATGCCGCTATTTCAAACTACCCAAATGGAACAATCCAAGACCTTATATCCAAAACTCAAAATGAGATACCGGAACTATCCGATTTTGAATCAAATGCCCATGAATTTCAAATGATGGATGAATGCCGGAGTTTATACAGGACTGGCAAAGCTGGCCGTTTAAAAACATTCGAGTTGGCAATAAAATTACTCCTCACGCTTGCAGCCAGGAGGGCTATGAATTTTCAATACAGAGATATTGAATTTCCAACAGGGTATCTTCAGCAATATCCAATAAACCTTAAAAGTTTTAAAAATATACTGGAGAACCACTGGAACGCCCTCACTATTTCTCAATTAATACCCTGGATACTCATTCACTGGGGTGTTGAAGTTCATCTGAAAATTGCCCTTAAAAAATTAAGCAGCCAACCATCAAAGAGCACTTTCCTCGTTTTACCATCTGAACAGGGTTTAACAATCCCCCATCCAGACAGTTTGCCGAGACCAGTGTATACCAACCCCAGAATCAAGCAGGCTATTCAAATCCTGGATGATATCGGCTGTCTTGAAAGGGGTGTGGGAAAAAAATATAAGGTTACGCCTCTAGGGCAGCAAAGGCTGAAGGAAGTTTGTAATGCTTGATGGAATCTCTCTGCTTGGTGATATAAAAGCGGGGGGTTTTGAGGCTTCCATCATTACTACCTATAACGCTTTCCTGCCCTTTTATGAAGAAGTTGTCCTACGAAGACTGGTATCGTCAGGATGCAGGCATAATGTTGTTTTAATGGACGAAAATGAATTCCGAAAATCATTAAAAGATGAAAACAGAAGGCCTAAATATGCCGGGTTAGAGTATACCTTAATTCCTATTAAAGCTCCCAAAGTGTTTCACCCCAAAATCATTTTTTTAGTCGGCCCGAAACAATGCCTGCTTAATGTCGGAAGCCATAATTTAACAGTATCTGGATTTGGAATTAACCGGGAACAGACATGTGAAATTAACTATACCGTATCCAGCGGAGAAGAATGCCCCGGCGCAGTAAATGAAGCTCTTGATTTCATTACAAGCTGGGTAAAGTCAAAACAAAGCATTTATCCAAAACAGGTCTTAGATTCGGTATTAAACTTCAAAGAACACTGTCCCTGGCTAAAAAAAATATCACCATCATCATCAGTGTTCTTTCTAGGTCAAGGCCCTTATGGTGAATCTTTATGGTCAAAACTGCGAAAACTGATAACAGGAAATGTGGATGATTTAAATATTATTGGTCCTTTTTTTGACAGTAAATTGCAGTTCCTAAAAGCATTGCATGATGAATTAAAACCGAAGAATATGGCGGTGGGTATTAACCCTTCCACCGTTCAAATCCCGGATAATTTTTTGAATTTTTCACAAGCAAAATTTGTGAATACAAAAGATTTAAGTAAAAAATCCGGATACCTTCATGCAAAGGCCATCTATTTAAAAATTAACGCTGCGGACGACTTAATAATTATCGGCAGCGCAAATCCGAGTTATCCGGCATGGCTGGATGTCGGTGATGGTAATGCTGAAGCGGTAATGGTTCTTAAAGAAGCCGACCTTGCTGATAAAGCTAATGAGCTGGGTTTAAAACATCTTGGCACATTACCAGTAATTAGCAGAAGCGAGGCGCTTGAAGTGAAGCCGCTGGAAAAAACAGAACCGGAGAATCTTACAAATGAACATTTCTCATATGCTATTTATGAAAATAACAATCTCTCTTTAGGCAAAATTGCAGGTATTACTGGTAATATAAAGACATGCACCGCCCTTACGGAAAAAGCATCAATACACATACCTGTAAATAAAATTGAAGAAAAAAAAGACACTTGGGCTTTCAACCTGGATAAAAACCAGTTGAGCCATATTAGATCTTTGGAGCTTCATTTAGAGGGCGCTTTAATACATGCCATTGTATATAACATTACAGCCATAAAGGAGCGTTCTCAAACCGGCAAACAGGCGAAATTAAGGAAATGCTGCGAACTGTTCATGACTGAAAATCCGGAAGTTGAAAATTTAATGAGAGTGATAGAATCAGCCATTTTCAATGATGATTTTACTGTAAGGAAAATTACTTCTAAGCAAAACACAAAACAAACAGCGCAATCAATTGGAAATGAAAATCATGGCAGTTTAATTGTGTCTATGGATTCGGCCATTTCAAAAAAGGCCCGAAGACGGATAATCGAACATGGTGATATCAATGCATTATTTGAAGTCCTCTCAAAGTCACTCTATATAGGTACTGAACGCCACGACACGAACTTGGATAATAAAGGCCGGAGCGAAGAAGAGCAGGTTGGCGCGGATGACGAGGACACTCAAGAACAGCCTGTGGAAATTATTAACCAGGACCTGATTGAACTGTGTCAGAAAAGAGTGAAACGGCTAATCAATCGTGCAGGCCGGTTCCTTGAAAAGGCGAGCAAGATGGATAATGAAACCCAGGTAAAAGCTATCATGCGCCTATTAGCGGTCATTAAATTTATCCAGGAGCTCCGGTACATGGAACGCAGGATGCCTTGGGTTGACAAAAGCCAGACGCTTGTACCGATTCTTGAAAGAGTAAGATTACTGGATTTTTCCTTGATATACCTTTTTGGTTCAAAATACTGCTTTTATGAAAAAGCCATTGATTCATATGGAAGAGATACTGAGGAATTGACTCAGATTCTGGGGGTTGTCGGGTGGTTGTTTTGGGATAGCGGACTCCCTGGCAAAAAACATTACCGTTACATGAAGAAAAAGGACATTAAACCCAATGAAGAATTTCTCCAAACCGCCAAGCTAATGAGCCTGATGCTGTATTTATGTCAGGATAATGAAGCTTGTAAATTAACGAAGAGTTCTCTGAAAAGGCTCTGCAACAGCTCGTTGATAAATGCAGCCCATAAATGGCTAAATCAAAGTGTGAAGTCATTTCAGGGAGTAGTCCGTTACATGTATTTGAGCGAGCTTCCTGAAGATAATAGAATACCTTCCCCAGGTGACTTAGTCTTGGTCAAAATAAGTGAGAAGGAAGCTATTTCCAGAAATTTATTTCTTCATGTTGTTGAGAAATCTGATAAGACCTATGCATACTTAACAGACTTAAATCCGAAATTTAAAAGTAAGAATTTCGGGATCGATAGAGTTAGTTTGATTGAATCAGATATAAAATGAGTATTTCAAATCACCTTATAGAAACAAACTGGTAATAAAGTTAAATTTTGTATAAATATTCAAATTTAATGGTAATAAGCAGTAAATAAATTAATATTAGGGGGCACTTATTTAAGAAAAATGATTAAAGAGTGAAAATAGGTTCAGTTAACAAACGGATGGAGCCGATCCTCAGGAACCTGGATTGCCGGTTTGCTGGCTGACGCAAAAATAGCAAACCGGCAAGGCACCGGAATCGGACGGCTCATCCTTAACGTTAAAATAAATAACATGAATTTATATTTAATTATAGCTATAATTTGTGGCATATTTTACAATGTACGCGCAGAAGATGAAATTTTATTTCTGAATAAATTAGATGAAGTGAAAGATACATTGTTTAAAGTTTGCAGTGAATATCGAGACAACCCTAAAGCAACTTGTCAAGATTTATTTTCTGATTTAAGAAATCTAAACGATCTAAAAAAACGAACTCTTTCACTTCATGACTTATCTCAATTAGGAAGATTAGATGAAGATAAAAATGTAGGCTACATAATGACCAATTTTTTAATATACAACTTGTTT
>JBHPJW010000052.1:0-16504 GCA_042567505.1 Fibrobacterota bacterium | reverse complement strand
ATAGAGTGAGTCTTCAAGCAGGACTTTCAATTTATCGTCGGAAGACAACTCTTGTCCGGCTGAATCGGTTTTTTTTGCACATGCTGAGGAAGGTGTTTCGAGGTGCTTGCAAAGCATAATTTACCGCCGGGTTGAGGTTCTTCCACCGAAGTACTTTAAAGAGGAACCTAAAAGGTAGAATGTAAAGTTCTGGTGTCAAGTAATTAGCCCGAATTCAGACTTTTCTCCGTCTATATTTCCGGTACCGGACGAATATGAATAAAATTGAGGCTTTTTTCTTGTTTCAATCTGAGAAACTTTTTTCAAAAAGGGAAATTTTATTGCGTTTGCATATTTTCTGCAAGTGCTGGGGACGGCTTATATGCAAAATGCATAGGAAATGTTGTGTATTCTATTAAAAGATTCCCGGACAGGAGGCACCATGAGGTAAAACAGACCGAAAAGCAGTGAATATTGTTGTAAGCTGGAGTTATGTAAAAATAATTTCAATCCTGTCTGAATAATACCATGCAAACATGTCACGCCGGAGTTTGGCCATGTATTTCTTACCTTCCGCCCTGCGCTTGAGGTTGTAAAACACCACCCCTTCAGCCATGGCCTTTTCCCCTTTGTGTACTTTGCTGTAGAACAGGGAGAAGAGGTAGTCCTTAAACCAACTGCTCCAGTTATCGAAGTTCCGTTCATGATCATGAAAGGACTTATAACGTAAATGATCAACAGCCTTTGTAAATGGATACCATAAATGATTGTCAAGCTTATAAGGATTTCCCTGCAGCTTGGGGCCGATAACCTCCCCCGCCTGTTCTCCATCCATAGCCACATACCCTTTACCCACGGCCTGAAAAACCCCCTCTATAAGAAAGCTCTTTCCTTTAATGATCTGCAGCGGATCGATAACATTCTTTCTGTTCTGAAAAGCTGTAAGCCTTCCGTTTTCAGTAGCCAGTTTGCAGTTACTGCCATTAAGCTTTTCGGTGCAGAAGGTGTCCTCATCTTCAAAAACCCATTCGAAACCCGGATTCACCTCGTCCACCGCCAGATAAACTTCCGGCTCCCTGAGCTGCAAAGCCCTCCCGTATTTTTGCCATTGCTGTTTGTTGACTTTGAAAACCTTTCTTATAAACGGGCACTCAATTTTCGGAAAATCGGACAGAAGCTGCTGCTGTTCTAGCGGCATAAGCGCCCTTTTTGATGTCGGTTAATAATCCAATTCACTGTCAAAGCTTCTCATGTTAATGCTGAAACGGTTTGCTTATCAGTCCGCTAAGAGCTGACTGGCTGACATATGTAGGTGGCCAGATTTTTCGTCAGCCGCCCCGTTTCTTACTCCAAATTCATTCCGGGTTGGGGGTTCTGGATTCAATTCACGGGGAATGTCAAGGGAAAACTCCTTTTGAGACAGCCCCCTCTTACGCGCTGCTTAGTACGTCCCCCAGTACTCCTCTTCCATTGCTTTTTCAACATCTTCCGTCTTTGCCTTTTCACCTTTTTTCATTTTTGAGGCGGCGGCCTTCGCCTTTTTCATGACCGCTTTTGTCTTGTCCTTTATTTTCCTGCCGGATGCTTTTGCGCTCTTCTCCATATAGGTTATTGCGGCATGCATTTCATGTCCGGTTTTTCTTACGGCCTTTTTTGTCCAGGACTGCTTTGATTTTTCTTTGGCGTATCCGGCGAGGCTTGTATAGACTTTCCCAAACAGCGTATCCATTTCTTTTACCGATTTCACTTTGCCCTTTTCCACCTGTTTTGCAATTACCAGCAGATCTTTTGCATAGGTTTTAAGGTCTTTTTTATACTCGCCCTTCGTGTAATCCGAGTGCAAGCCTAAATAGGCGGCAGCTTTCCGGATGCTGTAAGCCGATTCTTCGTAATCCTCCTCAAGAAACCGATTCCTTGCCAGTTCAAGGTGGAAACTGGGTTCCTCTATAAAAAGATGACTCACCTCAACCCAAATATCCCCATCTTTATCTTCTGAAAAACTCCAGACGGTTAAATCCGGTTCATTTCCCAACTCACCCTTCCTGCCTGCCGCTGAAACGGCAAGCGCTGAAAGTAGAACAACAAAGCATAAAAGACGAAATATTTGATACATATTTTTCCCCTTTTCAGACAAATGGTTATTACCTGTCAGGCCTCAGAAATCATTTAGTTATGAATCCAACGATAGATGGTGCAATAAATATGCCAGAAGGGGATAGTCAATATTCAGGTCTTAAGTAGGTCACCGTGGCCGGAAACCGCTTGATCTGTCCTGTTTAAATCAAGTTTATGACCGGCTGGTTTGAAGAGAGCTCGAATTAGGTTTCATTTTAAGAAAATTAGGAGTTCATTTTGAGAATCAAGTTATAACATGGATGAAAGAAGAGTAGCTATGCCGAGGAAACTTAAAAAGCCCACAACGTCCGTTACGGTTGTTAATACTATGGAAGACGACTGTGCGGGATCCTGCCGCATGATAGTGAGCACCATTGGTATAACCGCTCCTGATAACGCCGCGGCCATCATTGATATTATCATGGAAATAATAATAACCAAAGAGAGCCCGGGCGACCGGCTCCAAATAAATACCGCGGCCGCGGTGATGATTGCCACGGCCAGGCCGTTTAAAAAGCCGGCACGCAGTTCCTTGAAGCAGACCCAGAGCGCCTGGCTTACCCTGACTTCCCGAAGCGCCAGGCCTCTCATGGTTACCGCAAGCGCCTGGGCCCCGGTATTGCCGGATTGGCCGGCGACAACCGGCAGCAACACCGCCAGGGCCGTGAATTTGGCAATGGTGGATTCAAAAAGGCCAACAACGGCCGCTGCCAGAAAAGCCGTGGCAAGATTTACAAGTAGCCAGGGAAGCCTTTTCCGGACAACAAGCCAGGGGGAGGAAAGAGCGCGCTCCTCCTTGCCCGCGCCAACCATTGCCTGCATATCGGCGCTGGCGGAATCAAGGGCCGCTTGAACCAGGCTTTCCCTCCTGATAACGCCGAGAAGTTTATTATTGACATCCACGACAACGACCGAAGATATGTCTGCGTCCTGCAGGGCCTCCATAACTTCATTGCTGCTGGCAACACCCAGCACAGCAAGAGGAGGGGGCCCCTTGATATCCTCAAGCAGTTTCCCTGGTTCAACTACCGCCAGCGTTTGAACGGGCACGGCGCCGCGCAGGAGGCCTTCCCTGTCGACCAGAAATATGTGCCTGTTGTCTTTACGCGACATTTTCCAAAGCTGCTTCAGGGCATCACCTGCCCGTATGTTTGGCGGAAAAGTCACAACCTTCGGATCCATCAGAGCTCCGGCTGTGTCGGCAGGATATTGGGATATTGCCCTGATCTCATCCGCTACCTTTTTCTCCATTTTTCCAAGTAACTCGTTCTTCTTCTCAGTAGGCAGACGGGCAATGAGGGCCCCTGCATCCGGCGGTTCAAGCAAGGGCAATAAAACCGCTCCGGAATCAGCTGAGAGGTTTTGCACAATCATCACAGCTTTCATGGGCGTCAACTTACCCAGAACGGCAGCCGCTTTCTTGACCGGCAGTTCGGATAAGTACCTTGCGGCTCTCTCTTCAGGAACAGATTCAAGGTATTCAGCAGCCAAAGCCGGCGCGTGATCTATCAGGCGGTAAGCCAGTCGCCGGACGGTAACTGAAATTGATTCATTGGCCATTAGTATCCCTTTGAGCACTCATTTTTTGGGTGGCAGCAGACTCGCAAGGCTTTTTACAAAAGTTGTCATAATCATCCAATACATATTTCCCAAATCAAGCACAATTGAACTGTTCTGCTCCTGACTGTCCGTCCCTCTCTCAATTTCACGCAAAATGCTGTAGCTGATTGCTCCCAGCAATGTATTATCATGGCTGACAACAGGAAGGGAATGATATTTGCGCCATCCGGGATTCGCGATAATGGCATTTCGGTTTGCGTGCGCGGGAACAGTGATTACAGGTGCTGTTTTAACAAGATCCAGTGATGCTGATGAGGGCAGGCGATAAACCTGAGGTATGCTTATAACACCGGTAAGACGCCCGGTCCGGTCGGTAATATAGAGATAGCCCATCACTCGCATACTGGATTTTACTAAGTGCGAACGTGCAGCGGCTACGCTCATATCGCCTGGTACCGAAGCCGCGCTTGGTTCCATGAGAGAGCCTGCGGAATCTTCAGGATGCTTAAGCAGACGTTTTATCGGCGCAGCCGTATTTTCACTACATGACGACAGTACCGGAGTCCGTTCATCAGGGGACAGGATTCGAAGCAGTCTAGAAGAAACTCCAGCAGGCACCTTTGCCAGAAGTGTTTCTATTTTATTTTTTGGCCAAAGGGACAGGCAGGCAGCCGCTGAGCTTGTATTCATGAGAGCCAGAGTTTCGACAGCTTCGCCATCATCGTTTTCGACGAGAAACGAAACAGCATCGCGTGAGGGAAGCCCTTCGAGCAGTCTTGCCGCCTCCAAAGGATGTTCCTTTAAGAGGCGCCTGGCCAGTTCTTCATCAATGAATAAGGTTGTTGCCATTATTCAATCCTTCTCATCCAAAAGAACAACCGCCTCATCATCAAACATGCTTGCAGGAATCTGAGTTCGGCCATCGGCTGTTTCGAGTATCACCGCGCTGGAAGTTATTTGAACAATTCTGCCCTGATAAGGCCCCACTTTGATTCGCTGTCCGTTACTGTAGCTGCCTGACACGTTTCGCCCGGCTATGAGGTTGCTTACCAGGGTTTTTGCCCCGATTCCGAATGCAAGCGCTGAGGCGCCGATGGTACCGCCAAGGACCAGGCCGAATGTTACCACCAGTACCGTACTTTCAATGCCTGCCTGGCCGAGCGCGATCATGATAGATATAACAAGCAGGGTTATGCGTGCGCTCTCACCCAGTACCAAAGCATGGGAAATACCTGCGTTCCGCGCTGATTTGTTCACTACTGTGCGAACCAGGTTTCCCAGCACTATGCCAACCGCCACTACCAGAACAGCCACAAGGAGGTGCGGAAGATAAGCAGCCAGCCGGTTCAGACTGCCCGTCACAACCGGCAAACCAAGCACATGACCCGCTGAAGCTATGAAAAGCACGAAAGAAAACCAGAATGCTAAGGCGGCCGCCGCTTTAGGGGTAAAATCTTGGATCTTGCTTTCCTCAAGTTTTGACTCTAAATTCTTAATTTTTTCGAATCGTCTGGTAACGCGGTAAACAATAGTTTTCAGAACATAAGAAACTGCCCAGCCCAACAACAGAAGCACCAGGGCGGTAAATATGCGCGGCAGGTAAGCCTGCAGAAGGGTCAGGAATTCTCTTAAAATCCCGTTAAAATCTATTGCTGATTTTTGCATTTTTTCTCCTTACGCCATACGGTAATCTTTCCTTCAAGTTAGAATCAGCCCTTCCTGTTGAACACCCTTGCCCCAGGTGGTACGGATTTTGTTATCCATGTATTGCCCCCGATGACAGCGCCTTTCCCAATGGTCGTTTTCCCGCCGAGGATAACAGCATTTGCGTAAATGATGACGTCGTCCTCAACGTCCGGGTGACGTTTTTCATTATCTTCAAAACCCATTTTTTCATCGGGCCATGATATAGATCCAAGAGTCACTCCCTGGTATATTTTTACATTGTTTCCTATGGTACTGGTCTCGCCGATGACGACGCCCGTGCCATGGTCGATGAAGAACCGTCTTCCTATCTCTGCTGAAGGATGAATATCAATTCCAGTCCTGGATTGTGCCCGTTGAGACATGATCCGTGGAATTAATGGTATGCCAAGGTTGGCAATTACATGCGCCAACCGGTAAGTGGCTATAGCTTCTATACAGGGGTAACTTAAAACCACCTCATCCGCTGAATGCGCGGAACGATCCCTCCGGAAAGCAGCGTCTATATCATCAGAAAGCATGTCACGGATAAGAGGCAGAACGTTGATAAAATCCTGAGTCAATCCTTCCCATCTTGCCTCGGGAGGGGATTCGTCCACATTCTCCCTATTGCGATTATGTTCAGAGGCCAAAGTAAATAAAGCTTTCATTTGCCCGCTTATACTTGTCAATATTTCCGGCAGAAAAGCCGCAAGTTCACCTTTTGGAATATTCTCGTTGGTAAATATGCCGGGAAAAAGACACGCCATAAGGTCGTCAAGAAGCTTATATGCTTGTTCCCTTCCGGACCGGTTCAATCCGTATTCAGTTTCCAGTTGTACTCCGTTCCTAATCCTCATTTCCAGGCTCCTGGCAACCAGGCTAATTTCATCAGTAATAGGATTGCTCATTCGATCTCCCGTGTATAAATGAGTATTTAACGAAAAGAATCTCTCTCATTTGTTTTGCACCGGCAGTTCAGGATTCAGGGTCAGGTGCTTTTCCGGCTTCCTTCTCAACCGCTTTCTGCTTTGTCGAAGGCGTGTTCCATCGAAATGTTCCAAGTAAGAACCCTATCATCATGCCCCCAAGAAGAACAAAAAACATCCAGATGATGCGCGGAAGCGTCAATTCCCAGAAAAGTATCCGGAAGATAACCGGCTGAGAGTTTTGAATGAAAATGATTGTGGCTAAAACAGTCACAGTGATAATAAAAACAGTTTTTACCCGCGTCATGGTTTTACCTCCTCAGTGGGGATGTGATTTACTAGTATCTTTGCTGTTTTTGGATTCGTAAGACCCGAAATCATGCCTTTTTTCAGCTGCGAAGCATACAGCCTCGCCGCTCTCCGTCTCTGGTACTGGCCGGCAAGAGCTTTCACCACGAAATAACTCACCAACGCGGCCAGGAGGGCTATCAGGCCGGCGCCCACCAGGAAGCGCATGGTGAGATTCCAGGCATGGTTCCAGAATTCCAGGTGGAACCGCACCACCTCGGCGCATCCGAAAAGAAGGTTGCCGAGTTTATAACTCAATGCATAGATGGGGGCGGTTGTCAGCGGGTTCCACACCGCGTAGGCGGCCGCCAAGGCGATTTTACTCATCCGGCGGTGCAGAACGGCTATGGTCAATCCCAGGGCAATACTGAAACCCGGGGTGGGAAGAATAGCCACGAACGTGCCGAGCATGAAACCTAGGGCGATGTCATGGGGAGTATTCTTTGCCCTGATGGCTTGTTTGAGTTTCAGCTTGATATTCTGGAACCGTTTTTTAATGAGAACCATATTAATCTATATCCAGTTTCTTTTTTTATAAAAGATGAGGAACCCCGCCATCATTCCCGCCATTGCCAGCAGGACCAGGGGATACCCCCAGGTTTTATCAAGCTCGGGCATGTATTTGAAGTTCATGCCGTAGATTCCTGCCACCACGCCGGCGGGTATGAAAAGCGTTGATATAATCGCCAGCACTTTCATGACCTCGTTCATCCTGGTATTAATCGACGTCAGATGAACTTCCAGCTGGCTGGCCAGCATGTCGCGGAATATTTCCAGCGTTTCGATTACCTGGATGGCATGGTCATAGATGTCCTTGAGGTAGGGGCGGGTGGCTTCTTCTATTAATGAAGATTCCGAATGCAGCAGAGTGTTTATCATGTCTCTTACAGGCCAGATGGAACGCCGAAGCAGGATAATCTTTCTGCGCAGGGCATGGATTTTCAAGGAAGTATCGGGTTCGGGATTTTCAAACACCTGGTCTTCCAGCAATTCTATCTCCTCCCCCATTTTTTCCACAACCTTGAAATAATTGTCGACCACCGCGTCCATGAGAGAATAGAAAAGGTAATCGGGGCCCCGTTTGCCGATGCGGCCCCCGCCCTTGTCGATTCTTTCACGAACGGCATTGAACACATCGCCTTCGCGCTCCTGAAAGGAAATCAACATGCTCTTGGTTAAAACAAGGCTCAGCTGTTCCATGCATAAATCGTTTTTCCCGTGATCGAAGGAGATCATTTTCAGGACCGCATAAAAATATTTGTCACGATCCTCGATTTTCGGATGCTGCGCGGTGTTTACTATGTCCTCCAGCACCAGGCTGTGTATATCAAACGTATCTCCGATCTCCTTGATAATCGCGTTGTCTGAAAGCCCGTTAACGTTCAGCCAGACCGTGGGCCTGGCCTTTCTGTATGCGGCGCATTCCTCAACGCATATTTCTTTTTTCAGCAGCTCGTTCTTGTTGTATGCCTGCAGGGATATGGCCGTTTCTCCTGGATGTTTTTCTCCCACGTGCATAAGGGTCCCGGGAGGCAGGCCGCTTTTTTTTGATATTTTTCTATAGATTTCCATTTAACACCGCCTTTCCCAATTCTGCGACTTTAAGGGTTGAAAGGTCCCGGGGCAGCCTGGCGGGCAAGGGCCATGTCACGTGGGCTATACTGTTTTTCCCGTTTCGTTTAACATGATACATCAGGTCATCGCATAATTTCATCATGTCCCGGACGTCCTTCATGGGCTCGGCAAGGGTGATTGCGCCTATGCTGAAGGTAACGGGCCAGTTGTTCTGTTTCATATGCTGGAGCAGGTTTTTTCTCAAGTTGCGCAGCGCAACAGCAGATTCCATCTTTGGAGTGTCTGCAAGCAGGACGGCGAATTCATCACCGCCCAGGCGCGAGCTTATGTCCGTCCGCCTCATGCGGGACTTCATTTCCTCAGCTACGGTAATAAGCAGTTCGTCGCCCGCCTCATGTCCCTGCTGATCGTTTACATACTTAAAATTATCAAGGTCGAGATATGCAACCGTAAATGGCCGATTATACCGTTTGCATCTTTCCAGTTCAAACTGCGCTTTTTCATGGAATGACCTGCGGTTCGCCAGCCCGGTCAATGGGTCAGTGTCCGCCAGGCTTTCTTCCAGTTCAAACATTTTCTTGATTTTGGAAATCAGCAGTGTTATGACCACGAAGAAGGACATTCTTACAAAAGCGTTCCAGACCGGAATGCCGGAATATGAATAAAGATGGCCTGAAAAATGGTCTGCCAGCATCCAGGTTGCGGCCGCCATGGCTGAAAGCGACAATCCCATCCATTTGCTCCCATACCATGCAAGAAAGCTGATGGGTATGGCGTAAAACAGGGAAAAGGAGATCTCCGGGCCCGTGAAATAGTCAAACAGGCCGAGGATGCTGACCATGCCCAGTCCGATAGTCCCTCTTTCCAAAAGGGATTTTCCGGAGACAAAGTCATTTATCTTATTAAACATGTCTATTAACGGTTGCTACTTTATTGTTTATTGTATTATTCTTTCTATCATTGTCGCCAGGGTCTGGTGCTCCACCGCTGAGTTCTGGCGCAATACGTTTGACATCAGGGCCACCAAATAAGTAATCCCGTCCGCCCTTTCCACTACAGCCACGGAATTCATGTAATTATGCACGTTGCCTCTGTACTTTCCGCATTTGAAATCCGGTTCGGGCATGCATTTATACATACTGCCCGACTTGAAATAAACCGCATGGCCGGCCAGAACAGGAGAAGAAGCATACCGGATCCGCCGGGCCGTCATATACAGCAGTTTCTTGAGTTCAAGGCTTGACCATGCATCCACGAGAAGCCCCCTTTCCATGGCGACCAGGATTTTCAGCATGCCTGCGGTCGTTCCGCCTGTTCCTCCGCCGGGCACTTTCCGTTTTCCGGTGCCAGTGAAAAAACTGCCCAGTTTCCATTCTTCCGGGGAAATGCCCAATTCCCTGAAGGGCCCATCGACAATGGATTTGGCGGTTTCCACCAGTTCTTGTTTCGGCGTTTCCTTGAAATAACGGTGTTCCTCTTCAAGTGAAGGCGGATAATCTTTTCCGAAAGCTCTCATGAGCATGGCCTCTTTCCAAACTGTGCTGGCTGCTGCATTAGAGCTTGCTGAAAGCATGTGGTCGGTCCACTCATACAGGGAGAATTCATCGCCTAGTTTAATAGGACGGCCTGCCTTTTTCCCTGTGCGGACGTCAAACAGGGGGACCTCGTGGTGGTCGGATATGATCCAGTCCTCCGCAACAATCATCCTGGTTTTAAGCAGCTTTTTCCGATCTTCAGGTGAAACGGGATGAATCTTCTTCAGCTCCGCAAATAGTCCCGCCGCCACGGCAATCTTGGCGACACTGCCCGGTTGATAGATGGTATTTTCCTTGATAGAGGCGAAACCAGACGGCTCGCCGTCCTTAATGACAACAAGGGATACAGAATACGACCCATGCCTGCCCCGGAACAGCGACTCGACTTTCTTTTGAAGAGCAGCGTCCCTTCTCCAGATTTTTGCCGTATCAGCCATGGACAGCCCGGTCAGGTGCAGCCTGATGTCAGATGAGGTTTTCAAAGCCCCGGGAGCCGGGGGCTTGCCGGAGACGTCCCCGGTTTGGATCAGCCGCAGCCTTTCCAGGCGCCGTATTCCGGTCTCCGGATAGCCGTCTATGGGATAAGACCATAAACCATCATAAATAATCATGATAGCGCATACGGTAGAAATTAGCTTCATGCTATTCCTCCTTCAACGAGATGGTATTCCTTACCGGCAGTTTATCATCCAAAGAGTGGAGATAAGCATATTTTCTTCCCCCTTTGCTTTCCGCCAGAGGCCTTGCCTGAAAGAGCCATATTTTTTCCCCTGTTATACCGAGTTCAATATCATAAGGCCCGGGCATGCCTGAGCGGGCCAGCTTTTGTCTAAGCAGTTTACCAAGCTCGTAAAGTTCTTTGATTTCATTTTTATCCAGAATAGGTATTTCAAAGGAAGCTGACTTTTTTATTAAACCGCCGGTGTCGGGCAAGCGTACATAATCCGCGTCTCTTGCGGGAGAAAGCAGGAAGGGCTCTCCCTTGCGGGAAACCACATATGATTCCCCGGACTGTCCGGCGACAGCTCCCCCCACTCCCCGGCTGAAGGTGATGGTCATTGCTTTTTTGTCGTCAGTTACAAAGTCCTTGGTAATAAGCACTCCGGATTTTTCAGAATTCACGCTTTGGAGGATAAGAATTGAAGGATACACGTCAAGCGCGTTCTTCAAGTATTTCTGCCTCCAGAGATAGCTCCTTTCCGAGAAAGGGGACGCCCATACCTGCCGGATGGCATTTATGATGTCCTTTTCGGCCTTTACGTTTGGCACGGTCAGGTTCAATCCCGCTCCTGTAAATTCCTTGAGATCCTCCATGTTGGTATCGCTCCGGATAAACACGGCGGTATTGCCAATGGGAGCCCCGAATGCTGACTGGAACTGTCTGGCTAAAGAGGCCTGAAAATCAGGTTTCAGAGAAATAGTTTCGATCTCCTTTCTTATTTCTTTCATCCTTTCCAGTACGAAGTGCTCGATTTTATCTTCGGAATGTCCGTCCTTTTCCATGTTCTCAACCCTGCCGAATGTATCCTGCAAATACTGCCAGTAGCTGGTTTTTTTTCCCGGCCTTCTTTGTTCCATGTGGGCGCGGAACACTCCGAAAGGAATAATAAAACCCGGCGCGACTTTATCCGGAAACATGTGCCGCAATTCTCCCAGGTGCGCGGCTTTAGGCCCGCAGATACGGCCGGAATGTTTTGAACGCAGGTCAAGGAGCCGGTCCAGCTCAATCCGCCGCAGATCAAGCTTCTTTGTACCGATGGTGATGCGCCGTCTGTCCCTCTCCTGCTTTGCCACCATGGCCGCTTCTTCCGCGGTCATTTCATTGTCGGGTTTAAGCCACACGGACGCCCGGGGAGTTACAGACAACAAGACTTTTTTATTACTTATCCTCTTTAAGGCGTTAAACTCTTCCCGGGTAATTACCGCGTTCGGAATCCCGAGATTTCTGGCCAGCAGCTGGATGTGAGATATGGGATTTCCTTCCGAAACCGAAAGAATACCGGCAACAGGTTTCAGATCCTGCGGGGCTTTGGGAAACACATAGATACCGTTTGCCCTGATCCGGCTGGGTTCAATATCGTCGATCACTTCCAGGGCCCCAAAGGCGATTCCCGGGTTAACGCCTCTGGCGCCAGGCAGCAGGCCGTTTAAGGTTTCATCATTAATTATGTGCTTCATGGTCATTTCACTCAGTCCGTTGTTGGCTTTTCCTGCCGCGAAGAGCAGAGAGGAACGGACCTTCTCATCAATGAAGAACTTTGCTGAAGGTTCAAATTGGCAGAACCGCTGAACATCCGAGGCGTAACACGCATCCACCATGCCTACGCCCCACTCCACAATCCTCCGGTAAAGGTGCGTAAGCTGCTGCAGCCTTTCCCCGCTGAGTTGATCAGCCGCATTACTCAGGCCCGGTGAAACCTTTTCCCATTCCCATATCTCCAGAAACCCGCCCCCGGCCAGGGCCAGGCCCAGGGCATAATTCAACTCAAGCCACTCTTTAAGATTAACCGGCTGCACAGCTGCGGCGGTCCGGATAAGGAGATCTCCCACATCCAGGGAAAGAAGAAGGAGATGCAGCTTGGTTTTTCCGCTTTTCTCTTCAATGGACTGCTTCCGGATATGCCATAACAGGCCGGCCATGTCATCAATTTTTTCCCGGGGAGAGTTTCTGTTCCAGCTTACCAGGATTTTATCAATGGACTTTTGTGCAAATGTCCCTTTCAGGGCTTCTTGATGGGAACGCAACAGGCTTTCGGGATCGTAGTGATAATACTCCGCCAGGTCCCGTACAAGCTCCCCCAGTTTTTCATCAGAGGCTTTATCCCTTCTTTTTTTCTTTTTAATGAATTCCCGCACCCGGTGTATGTCCTGGGAATCCGGATGACTGTGGATTTTGACCCTCAGATCCATGAATTCAGGCAATAGGTCGGCTATGGCTTTTGAGGTAATCCGTATATTCCGCGAAAGGTCTTCATTCATGGAGAGAGGCAGATCACGCACCAACTGGCGTGCGGTGTAAAAGTGTTTTTTAAGAAAGTCCGGCGTTTCCAGAAGCCAAATCAGAAAGTTCAGGCTCCACTCTTCTTCGTCCTCGATTTGGTAGGCGCCCCTGTAGTATTGCGCTTTCCTCATGACCCAGCCATTATCCGTAAATTTCAAATATTGCTCAATTTGGTATTGCTTCATGCGCGAAAACCCGTTGGCTGAATCCAGGAAATCATTGTTTTTTGTCCCTGCCAGGATCTGGCCCAGGAACAAGTGGTGCTTTTTCTGCAGGGCCTCCACTTCCGGCTTCAGCGCCGCATGTTGAATGCCGCCCTTTGTCTTGCAACGGCCGCTGGCGGGCAGCACCAATCCGTCCGGGCAATACCACTGAATTTTTGAAAAAGGGCCCTTGGGGTCCTTTTTTAATGACTGGATGGTTTCCTTCAGGTAGGCCAGGTCTTTGTCCGTTTGGCCTTGAAGCGCGTGCAGAGGCAACATCATTAAGAAAATTACAGCAACGCTCATGAATTTTCCGGAAAGAGTGAAATATTTATCTGTTAATTCATCGGCGCTCTTCATCATTACTCCTTTCGTTACATAATGAAACGGAAGCTTTTCCGCCGCCTTTTCTGAAGTACCGCACATATAAAAACAGCACCAGTCCCAGCCAGCAGAGGGCCAGAATGATGTTTCCCGCCAGCAGGCTCCTTGCCGGCATGCCCATCATGTTTACCAGCAGCAGCATGAGAAGGGAGGCTATGGCGTCGCCGAAGCGGTAGCCGAAGGTGTCGATGAACATCTTGGCCTTATACTTCACTTCCCGGGAGGTAGGCAGGTACAGGGACTCCTTGGATACCTGATTAAGGGAATAGGCCAGGCCGCCGGATACCGACCAGAGAACCACGACGGTTGCGAGGACGGGAGCGGCGCCCAGAAGCGCTGCGCCGAACAGGGCGATAACAGGCAGGGGCAGCAGCCCCGCGGAAGGGCCTAATTTCCTGAGCAGGAACCGGGTGATGAACAGGTGGGTGCCGATGGCGATGAGGTTGATATAGCTGAATATCCTGCCGAACAGCGCCGTGCGCTCGTCTTTGGGCAGGGCGGCCTCCTTGATGATACTTTGGTACTGGAAGTCGAACAGCGTGGCGACCAGTGTCCCTATTACCACAAGACCGGCTATGAGGGCCACGTACCGGTTCCGGAATATGATCCCCAGTCCGTGCGCCGCCTTGAATTCGTTTGGTACCGATCCTCTTATGACAGGCCCGCGCGCCGGCCCCGGATGCGTTTTGGCAATGGAGAAATAGGGGAGGGGCAGGGCCAGAAAAAGAATGACGGCGCTGAGAAGGAGGAGATTTTCAGTTCCAACGGCGACTGCCAGCCGTTTAGTGGCCTCTCCGCCCGCGATGCCTCCGAGTATGCCGCCCAGCCCTATCCAGCTGTACACGGCTCTGCCTTCCCCTTCCTTAAATGAGTCGTTGCATGTGGACCAGAACAGCGTGACCGAGACCACGGCGAAAAATGAGATAAAAAGAAATAAAACAAAGGATAGCGAGGGGCCGAGCTGGTCGAACACCTTAAACGCCGACCAGAACGCGGCCAGGGCAAGGCAGAAGAACAGGAGGCTGGCGGGGACCAGGAACCTCGGCCGCACACGGTTTAAGAGGAAATCAAAAAGGAAAGCGCCCAGCAGCGTAATGAATGAGGACAGCAGGTACACAAAGGGCAGCTGCTCCGGCCCCATCCATTCCAGGAACAGGGAGTTGCGTATGGGCTTGGCGATGTAGTATGAGAAAATGATCAGAAAGAAAAAAAGGAAATTGAGGGTTACCCGTTTTTTGAGAGAGTAATCCATCAGGCGGCCTTTGACAGTTTTTTAAAAATCTTATCGAGTTCTTTACTGTCCAGGGTTTCTTTTTCCAGCAGCTGCTGCGCCGATTCGTCAAGCAGCGTTTTTTCTCCTTCAAGGATTCCCGATGCTTTCCGGAAGCATTTTTCAATAATAGCCTTAATGGCGGTGTCAATCTCTCTGGCCGTGTCATCGCTGTACCAGCGGTCGGATTCCCATGGGACGGACTGTCCCAGGAAATTCCCCCGTTCCTTTTCATAACTTACCAGCCCCAGTTTTTCCTCCATGCCGTAGCGGGTAACCATGCTTTTGGCTATTTCCGTTGCCCGGCTCAAATCATCCGAAGCTCCGGTAGAATGGTGCTTGAAAGTAATTGTTTCGGCCGCCCTTCCGCCCAGCAATACGGTTATCTTATTCTCCAGCTCCTCTTTTGTCATGAGAAACCGGTCCTCAAGCGGCCGCTGGATAGTGTATCCCAGGGCGCCTATTCCCCTGGGTATGATAGAAACCTTCTGCACCGGATCACATCCCGGCTGGGAAGCCGCTACCAGGGCGTGCCCCATCTCGTGCCATGCCACCGTGCGCCGCTCTTTTTCATTGAGGAGCCTGTTTTTCCTTTCAAGCCCGGCAATTATCCTTTCAATTGCGGACTCGAAATCAGCCTGTTCCACTTTTTTCTTTTTCCTCCTGATGGCGATAAGGGCTGCCTCATTTGCCAGGTTTTCAAGATCCGCTCCGGTAAAGCCGGGTGTCATAGCCGCTATTGCGTCGAGATCAACATCCTTAGTCATTCCTTTTATCTTTTTTACATGTACCTGGAGAATGGTAAGCCGCCCGGGCTTATCCGGACGGTCAACCAGGATCTGCCTGTCGAACCGGCCCGCCCTCAGGAGTGCCGGGTCAAGGATTTCAGGCCGGTTGGTGGCGGCGATGATAATAATACCGGAGGAAGTGTCAAAACCGTCGAGTTCTACCAGGAGCTGGTTAAGTGTCTGCTCTTTTTCATCATGGCCTCCGGCAAGGGGCGACATTGCCCTTGACTTGCCCAGGGCATCCAGTTCGTCTATGAAAATGATGCAGGGCGATTTGCTCCTGGCCTGTTCAAAAAGGTCCCTCACACGCGCCGCCCCGACACCCACGAACATTTCCACAAATTCCGACCCGCTGATGGAAAAAAAAGGAACGGCGGCTTCCCCGGCCACGGCCTTTGCCAGAAGGGTCTTTCCCGTACCGGGAGGCCCTACCAGAAGGACTCCCTTGGGCATTCGCGCGCCCAGCCGCTGGTAGGCTTTCGAGTCTTTTAAAAAATCAATAATCTCCTTGAGCTCTTCTTTTGCCTCATCAACTCCCGCCACGTCCCTGAAGGTCGTTTTGGTATCGCTTTCCACATAGACTTTGGCTTTGCTTTTTCCCACCGCCATAAAACTGCCCCCGAAGCCTCCTTTTTTCTCCATGCGCTGAGCGAGAAAAAGCCAAATCCCAATAAATATGAAAGTGGGGATAACCCAGGACATGAGGGACTTGATAAAAGTGCTTTCAATTACGCCGGTTACCTTCACTTCGAACGCCTCAAGGTCCTTGGCAAACTGAGGATCAATCCGAACAGTTTTAAATTTTATTTTCTGTCCCTCTTTTGGGTCCTTAATTTTACCCTGAATGAAGGTTTCGCTGATTTGAATTTCCCTCATGAGTTTCTGGAAATCGCTATAGGCAATCTTTTCAACCTGGGTCTGTTGCATCCACATGTTTTGAATGACAAGGACAGCAAAGAAAGCCACTAAAAAATAGGTGATATTGAATTTGTGTTTAAAAACCACTGCGGGCTCCATTTTTCAGATGCATAATCCAGAGCTAACTGCAACTATGGTGCCAGTTTGGATTTTACATGGGGAGGGTCTATTCCGGCGCAAAAACAGACTGCAAAAAGCCTGCTTTTTACTAAAATG
>JBHPJW010000051.1:0-16901 GCA_042567505.1 Fibrobacterota bacterium | reverse complement strand
ATTAATATTTTAAACTGTTTCATTAATTATCAGCATCCTGATATTTAAAAACTCAATGGGAATATTATCTTTTGGTATTGCTATTGTAACATAATTTTCTTATAAAATCCCGATGACATTTCACTTGAGAAGAGAGTCAACAACCTTTCCCCTGAAAACAGGCATGAACATTCTTGGCAGGCAAAGGGATGTTGATATTCAGATAAAAGACCCGTATATTTCCAGAAGACACCTCTCAATAGACGTTTTATCCGATGGATCAATGACCTTAATGGATTTAGGATCATGCAATGGGCTGATAGTAGACGGAGTGAAGGTGCCCAGTGCTGTTCTCAAGACCGGCCAGAGCTTTACTTTAGGGCTCTGCACTTTGTTCATCGAGGAAGACAGAGCCGAGTAAGGGCTCCGTTAAAAAAACCGTTTTCCTGTTCATTACTCTGGTAAAAATCAGCACCCCGGGGAGGCTTCCTCTGGGATTTAGTGTTTTCCTGATATATTCCGTATTTATGGCTGATCCGCGTTTTTTTACTGTTATTTGACCTATATCAAACTCTTTTAAGGCTTTTTTCACGGTCTTCATATTATTGGGCAGTTCCTTCAGTATCCTGTATGGTTTTACCATGGGGTGTTTGATAAACCTGTCTCCGCTGAGAAAGGCAATGCCGGGATCAATTTGGCACAGGCCGAGTTCTCCCGCCAGAAATCCAAACAAATGGGAGCGTACAAGTACTTTCACGGGTTCGTATAAATACTTACCCGGGGATTGGATATTCCCAAAAGTCCCTGCAACATCATGCCGGTTCAGAGAGAGAGAAACTCCCGATTCTAATTCAGAAGCCGTTACGTGACCTGCTCTGCCAAAACCACCCAGCCATACCGCCAGCTCAAGGCAATCATCTCTGACACCCAGGTATTCCAATTCTCCCCCCAAAAGAAAACCAGGTACATCCATTCCCGGAGGAAGCTTAATTACCATGTTCCCATATTTGTTTATCAATTTTTGGATTTCAGGCACTGAAGGCGATAAATTTTGAGAATCCCATCTTTTAGCATGCCTGTCCAGCCTCCTGGCAGGATCCAACATCGCCATATCAGCCCTGATGCAACAATTGTTCACGTCAGACCGGACAGCAATGCTTTTTTTCCCAATCCTTTGCATATTGAACTTATAAGCCTTTAATATGGCGGGATCCAGGTCCACACCGCACACCTTGGATTGCAAGAAAAAGGAGTCACCGCCTATTCCACAGCACAGATCTGCTACAAGACTGAAAGTTTGGCCAATCTTTCCCGCTTTATACCGGGAAACAATCTCACGGGTTGACTGCTCAAGTCCCAATCTGGTAAATATAAGCTGATGGGAGAAGGAGAACTTTTTACTGCTTTTCTTTCTTAAAAACCGCTGTTCCAGTATGGCGGTTTTTTGGCCTGCTGAAAAATTCCGGAGTAATCTGGAATTGGCCAGTTCGAGATCATCCATGTCCAGGTCTCGAACTTCTTCCAGAACCTGTAGAATTTCCGGATGAATTAAAAAATCAATTTTTTGGTAATTATTCATTGTATCCCTGGCCGTGATAGGGACTGGAGCCTGCCTCGCAATCAGCGGGTTGCTTCCAGCTCGCTTATTCGAGTCCGTGTTTACCCTCAGTTCGTGGATTTAACCAATGGCCAAGGAATGCGTTGGATGGGTGTGGTTCGCTGTTCATTCAGGGACTACTTCCTGTATATCCCTTACTCGATTATCTTTTATACCCTCATTTTGCACTTGCTCAGTCTTTTTTAACCTGTCAGCAGCCTTAAGGAGTTTTCGGTCTTTCTTAGTGGCCTTTTCCTGGTCTTCTTTACTTAAAGGAAGCATCTGTCCATCTATTCTGGAGGCTGAATCTGGGTTCAAAGTAGAGAACCATCCTTTCGCCTTATTTTGGGCCGGCGCGGCATCGCCTCCCTTTTTATCACTGAGGAATGGAGGAAAAAACGGATAGGAATTCCCTGCAGAATCCAGGAAAACCATGTAATCAATACTATTCCAGTTTCTCCAATCAGTTCCTTTTGGATTGATAATCAGGTATCCTCCATTAAAAAAATTGTCCTCGAGCATAGTTCTGGAATTATCACCGGGCAGGATATTACAGGACATGAGAATTAGACAGAAAACCTTTAAAATCAGCATAATTATATAATATCCTCCTGAAGTGAAAAGAGCAAGTTTTTCTTGTTCACTATATTCAATCAATTCGGATTACTTTTTTTTCCAATTATAAGCATTATTTCAGGTCAACTTGGGATTAGGAGTTGCTCCCACGGGGCAAATCCCATTAAAAAAAGCTCCCCCAGGCCATGATTATTCTTGACTTTAGATAAGTTCATGTCATATCATTATGACGAGGATCTAAAAGGGCCGCGAAAAAGATGAGAGAGTTAAGGGTAGACTGTCCGCATTGCCGTACCACGAGCAAACTATTCCTCACTTCCAGACCTTACCTCATGCTTCTGAATTGCCCTGTATGCCATCGCCCCCTTCTAAACAGCAAGGGCAGGACCATGGAACTCAAAGACAGGGAAGTGGTCAGGATGGAGGGCAATCAGATAGAAAGTTTCATAAAGGGATTGAAGCAAAAAGACCTGGGGAAAGAACCCCAGGTAAATTACTCCATCAGGTCCCTTCCCGTGAAATCAGATCCGGATATAACCGCTTCAAATCTCCTGAAAACCGGAAGGCCCAGGAGAACCAACCCATTTTCCAAAGACGAATTACTGAACCTTAAGATCGCTTTGGAATCCAGCCGTGACGTCTCAGACTTTGTGCGGATGCTATAAGCCTTTTTTTAGTATTCCAGGATTAACAGGACAAAAATAGGTTGCCTGTTTTTTTTTTGGTAAAAAGTTAATGGTAAACAGTCCGTGGTCTTCCGGCCGAAGCGGTCTCAAAAAGCACAGTCTCATTGCCGCTGGACAGTGAGTTCGCAATGTGATAGCTCCGCACCACTTTCCATTAACCCCTCGCCTCTTACAACTTTATGCTCAGGTTTCTATTTTGGGTCCTTTTCCCGAAAAGGAACATAAATCAACTTGTTTAGATTGAAACAAAAACTGATCCTGGGAAGCCGGTCGCCCAGAAGAAAGCAAATATTTGACATGCTGGGGCTGGAGTTCACTTGCAAAGCGCCTCAGTATTCAGAAGATATGTCCTGTGATCACCAGAAAACAGAAATTGTTGAACTGCCGGAATTCTTTGCCATTCAAAAATCCCTTTCTCTGTCCGCGAATAATAAGTCCGCGCTTGTTATCAGTTATGATACCATAGTCCTGATTGAAAACAGGGCTCTTGGTAAGCCGGAAAGCCCTGAAGACGCTCTCAGAATGCTGCAACTCCTTAACGGCAAGCGGCATCAGGTGATAACAGGAGTAGCCTTAACGACAGATAACCGGATCATTTCTTCAGGAAAGGAAACAACGGAAGTCACCTTCTCCAGAGTAAAACCCTGGATTTTAAAAGAATACGCGTCATCAAAAGAGCCCGCGGATAAGGCAGGGAGTTATGCCATCCAGGGACGGGGAGCATTATTGGTTAAAAAGATCTGCGGATGTTACTATAATGTAATGGGGGCCCCAATCCAGTTGACCCTGAACATGCTGGAACCTTATTTTTATAATATTACTAAATGAACCCTTCAAATCCTCCAGAAGAACCTTTGCCACCGGCGGAAATGACGCTTGGATTGACCCTGAGACAAGCCAGGGAATCAGAGGGGCTGGGTCTGGATAAACTCTGCTCCGAGCTGAAACTCAAAAAAGAATTATTAATAACCCTGGAAAACGGACAATATGAGAATCTTCCGGAAAAGCCCTATGTGAGAGCTGTCCTGGTAACCCTGGCAAGGCGCTTTAACCTTGATCCCGAAAAAATAGTTCGGATGTTTTATAAGGAAGCTGGCCTTGAACAAGATGGAATCGGGGTCAGAGGCGGTACGGAGAAGATAACCATTGATACAAAATCCAGCCGCAAGGCGCCCGTGATAATCATTATCTGCCTGGTTATCATTTTCCTGGCTGTTTATTTCAACCTCATGGAAAAGGAACAGGTCAGTGACTTTGCAAGCCAGGGTAAACAGCCACCGGATTCCGCTTCCGCCCTCGTTGAGGGGACGGCTGATGATCCGGACACGTCCCAGCAATTGAAACAGGCAGTCGAGCTGATAAAAGAAGAGGTTCCTGAAATAGATATGAAGGAAAAGATGCTGGCGGCTTCCGCAGCGCCGGAACAGAAACCGGTTGGGATGGCAAAAGACCAAAAAATGACGCCGCCGGTTACCGCAAAGCCAGAGAAGAAAAAAAGTATCCCGGCAGGAAAAAAGCTGGTTGTGTTGAAATGTGTCACAGACAGCGTATGGGTGAACATCAAAAGGAATGGCAAACGTGAAGTAAACAGGCTGCTGCTGAGGAATCAAACATGGCGGGTAAGATACCGGGATACTATTTTTATAGTATCTGGAGTTTTTAATGGGCTGGAGCTTACCACGGCGGGAAAGGTATACCGCCCAAAAGCAACTAGGCTGAAAATTGTTAATGGAAGAATAGTAAAGTAAAAACCAATGGTTACCCTGGGTTTTCTTCTCATCCTTGTCGTCATTGTCGGGATAATGTTCTACCTGAACCTGACGATTAACGAATTTGAAAACAAGTTCAGTCAGTTCGCCGAAATCATCCAGAGACGTTTCAGGGGCCCTCCTGGATCAGAAACAACCGGACAGCAGGAAGACAAAGAGCGGGGACAGGACACAGAAAAGGAAAAAACAGAAACAGGGGAAGTTTAGCCAATGGAATCAACCAGAAAAACCACTGAAAAAAGAAAAACCAAGGAAACCGATATTGAGCTTACCCTGGATCTGGATACTTATTTTGAAGGTGAGATAAAATCAGGTTCAGGTTTTCTGGACCATATGCTGGATCTTTTCAGAAAGCACAGCGGCATGGGGCTGTCTCTGATATGCGAAGGCGATACAGAGGTCGATATGCACCATTCCTGCGAGGACATCGCGATTTGCCTGGGCTCAGCCATCCTGAAGGCCGTTGGAGACAAAAAGGATATGGAACGTTTCGGCTTTTATTATGTCCCTATGGACGAGGCCCTGGTCAGGGCCGTGCTGGATCTGAGCGGCAGGATTTCGTTTGAATTCAGTGGAGACATTCAGCGCAATACCATAGGCAATTTTGAAACTGAGATGGCCATTCATTTTTTTAAGACTATTGCGCAATCCGGAAAAATGAACCTGCACCTGGATATTATCAGGGGCAGGAATGCCCACCATTGTATTGAAGGCATGTTCAAGGCTTTCGCCCGGGCCCTGGCCATGGCCGTATCATCTTCATCCAGGATTAAAGGCGTGCCCTCTACCAAGGGCATATTGTAGTTTGATCCGCCAAAGGCGGATTGAATTTAAAATTATGAGAGTGAAATCCTGCATGTCTGTGCAAAATACGCGTCCAGGAGGAGGACATCGGACGGTCGGTATTGGAATAAAGGAGTATAAATTTGTGGGATCTTCTCTTATTCCTGGTATAAGGCAAGAGGTTTACACCTCTAATATACATCGCCTGGATTCAGGAAAGGAACGTTAAAATAATTCAGAATTCTAAATTAAAAACGCATAATTTTATAGCTGCGCCGCCAACTTGCTGTTCCTAATCCTCGCACTCACCTTACTTTACGCCGGGCTCCTGTTTTATTTTATCCTGGGCGCTCAAAGACTTTATAAAAAGCACCCGGCCCAGGTGTCTGATTTGCTTCCTTTTATCTCCATTGTGGTGCCTTTAAGAAACGAGGAAACTACCGCTGCCGAAACCCTTGAAGCTTTGTCGGTGCAGGATTATGATGGTCAATGGGAAGTTATCTGCGTGGATGACCGCTCAACGGATGGGACCAGGCCGTTACTGGAGAAATTCTGCGCCACTCACGAAAGGTTCCGGGTCTTGGCAATCAGGATTGATGAGCCCGGTACTGCTTCACCCAAAAAACGGGCCCTGGCCAGGGGCTTTGCTGCCGCCGCCGGCGATATTTTAATGACCACTGACGCGGACTGTACGCCTCCTCCCGGTTGGCTCAGCTCCATGGCAAAAAATTTTACCGAGCCCATTGGTATTGTTCAGGGCCCTAAACGGGTTACGGGACCGAATGATTTCCTTACCAGGTACCAGAAACTGGAGGTGTTCGGGTTTGTCAGTATTGAAGCAGCCACTTTCGCCATGGGAAAGCCCATGCTGGCAAGCGCCCCGTCCCTGGCATACCGCAAATCCCTGTATGAAAAGGCGGGAGGATTCGCGGGTATGGAGCACCTGGTCTCAGGCGATGACGACATGTTGGTGCATAAAATGACCGAACAGGAAGGGGGCAACGTTCGCTACAACCTGGACAAGGAAGCCTGTGTGTCCACCGTGCCCGTCACCAATTGGCCAGCCCTGGTGCAGCAGAGGGCGCGCTGGGCCAGCAATGGTTACCGTTATTCGGACAAACGCTTTGTGGCCCTATTGGCCGGTATTTTTGCCTTTTACTTCTTTCTCCTGACAGGTCCGCTGTTAGCGATGGGTGGCCTGATACCGTGGAGTTGGTTCCTGATTCCGCTGGGCATAAAGGTCCTGCTCGAATATGTGTTTCTCTACCAGACCTCTGTGAAGTTCAGCCAGAAACGGCTCATTGCCGACTTGGTGTGGGCGGAACTGGTCCACGTTCCCCTCATAGTGGTATCGGTCGTCATGGGACTGTTCGGATGGTATAAGTGGAAGTAGGATAGCTGTACTTGAAACAAAAAAAATAGAGATGCTGTGATTGTTGCGGTTTATAGGGTGTGAAGAAAAACGGCCTATGGCGGAACCTCTTCTCAACAGGTTGATACTGGTTCCAGGGCACGGCGTGTGTGTGGATCCCGGCCGTCCGGCTGATGACCATAGCTGGGCGGGTAATTTTCCGGGGGAAGGATCTTTATACCTTGAACATATCAGGGAAGGGATTAAACGGGCCGCTGAGGATACAACTGCTCTGCTGGTTTTCTCAGGCGGACAGACCCGGGAGGAGGCGGGTCCCCGTTCAGAGGCGCAGAGCTACCGGGATATCGCGGAGCACGCTCTGTGGTGGGGTCATGAATCGGTTTCCACACGGGTAAAAAAGGAAGAATACGCGCGCGATTCTTTCGAGAACCTGCTCTTTTCTCTAGCGTTATTCAGACGCGAGTGCGGGGCATGGCCTCATGCTGTCACGGTGGTTGGTTGGAAATTCAAGCAAGAGCGATACGGGCTTCATAAGCGCGCAATCCGATTGGCGCCTGATAACTTTCTGTATGCAGGAATCAACAATCCGGTTGGAGCCGCTCTTGCAGAGGCGGAAAAGGGGGAGAAGGAAAAAGTCAAATTCGTTAAGAAAGATATGTTTCTCAAGGGGTCCGAGTGGGCATCCCAGAGACGAACGCGGGATCCTTTCAACAGGAAGCATATTTATTATGGCATTGATGAGGAACTTGACGAGATTCTGTATTTCCTTGCTGATGGGAATTAAGCTGGCGAACTCTCAAGGCTTTGCGAGATCCCAAGAACAAATCTGATAACGTAATGGCCTGCCCCTGGGGTAAGCGCGGACTCATGGCACGGTTTGCTCGATGCAGGCTAGTGTTACGTCCAGTTAATTTTTTCATGTTCTTCCTGATTACGGACAAGCCGGAATGACTTTTCCAGGGCATATAACATGAAAAAACTTATTGGTACTAGGTCGGGTTTACCTGAAGACTCAGAAAAAATAGGAGCATCCCGCCAGCACCAGAGGGGAACTGTCCACCCGCCTGCCGACCAGGTATCCCTCGGATTTCCAGCCGCCCTTAACGGTAACCCCAATTCCCCTGGCCGGCTGGTAATGAACATCAAGGGCAACGCTTCCTCCCCGGCCATAGATGTCCTGGTCCCAAAAGTCCGCTGCCGCCCCGAGATATACCTTCCCTTGTTGGGCCAGCCGGGGAATACGCAGGCCGATTCCATTGTTCTTATAAGGCCGGCCGGCCTTTAGGCCGAGGACATACAGCCTGCCGAGCAGGCGGAAGTAGTTTGTCAGATAGAGCTCATATCCCAGCGGCGATGGATGAAAATGAGTGCCCCAGGAATAGGCCAGTTTCCCGCTGCCATACATCCACGGCGCTGTCATCAGGCCGTGGTCCCTGCTCATGTCAGCGCCGAAGGCTTTCAGGCTGCGGTAAAACAGCGGGTTAAAGAGGGGCCACACCACGCTCAGAATGGTGCTCTCTCGGTACTGGTCTATCAATCCCGGATCGACGGTTCCGTCTCCGCGGACAGGAGGCCTTCCTGTATAACTCTCAAACACTGAAAGCGTGGATTCCACGGGATCGCCGCGCGTATCGGTCCACACTGACGGATCGTCCGGATTTGCATAGGCAATCACAAAAGCGTAAAACGGGTAGAAAACGTCCTGGACAAAGGCATGGATGAGTTCATCGGCAAAGATATGCTGGTAGGTATAATAATCCATGTGTATCTGTTCCCTCATGAGAAAATTGATCTCATGTCCGCCTATAGAAGTCAGCGTTTCGAGTTTTTTATCCAGATCAGCCGGCAACCGCATCTCAGCGGTTGGGAAAGGATATCCGAATCCGGTGATGACGAAATTGCCCCCCACCTGCTGCGCCCTTGCCCAATGTCCGCCGTCATGCGGCCACATGGTAAAGAAAAATGACCAGTGGATGGACCAGAGTATTTCCGTCCAGGGGGCCATGGCAGGTGGAACCTTTGGAGCAATTCCCCTGTGATAGAGGTCCATAAATGCCTTATTGAGCGTGACCCCGGCCGTGGCAAAGGGTTCTGACTCATCCGGCGCCCCAAAGAGTAGGCGGTATTTGCGGACAGGATCAGGACTGCTGCTTTCCTGCGCACGGGGAGCGAACGCGCAGATACATAAGAAAAAGATGGGGATAAGCGTGCGGGTTCTCATGTTAGTAATTATCAGAAGTGTCCTGCTTAAATTTAAATAAACATGAATGCAGCTCGTTTAAAAGGTGATAAATTTTTTTTCCTAGGCCGGTTTGCAGTGACCAAGAGGCATTTTGTCCGGCCATTCAGGCGTGTGAACCTGCCGGCCGTCAGGGCAGTTTATTACTATTAGCTTAGTAATGTCCAGGACCCACCTTCATACCCAAAGGAGATGTCATGACGAAACTCATCGAAAGACCAACCGCCATAAAAGCCTGCGGCACTAAAGAAAAAATAATCAGGGAATTTGTCGGAATGGTAAACAGCCGGATAAGCGCCGTCAGTATTGCCAAAATGGAGAGCCCCCAGGGATGGGAAGAGCCCGGACAGACGCCTGAATTTGATGAATACTCCATTGTCATTAAGGGAACCTTGAGAGTTGAGACCAGGGAAAGGGTATATGAAGTCAAAGCGGGACAGGCTATCATGGCTGAGAAAAATGAATGGGTAAGGTACAGCACTCCCCACAAGGAAGGCGCAGAGTATGTTGCCGTTTGTCTTCCCGCCTTCAACCCGGAACTGGTGCACAGGGATACGGCCTAGGGAGAAGCTCCCATCCTGAGAGTGGGACCGGTTGAGTTTCAGTTTGGCCGTTATCGAATTCAAAATCATAATCATAATCGAAGTCATAATCCCAATTGCATTCGTCAATTATCTTACCACGCCGGAACATCGGGTGAGCGTGTGCTTTATACCATTAAATTCGATTTCGATTATGACTTCGATTATGATTCTGATGATTAGAATACAAGGCCGTTTAAAACCGGTATGCCAATTCCGCTTTGAAGTTGTTCTGCCTGTTGAAAGAGAAATACAGGTCAAACTTCTTTTTGGCCGACAGCCCGGCAAACGTGGCGTCCACCAGGTTTAAGGCCCAGACACCGCCGGTCACGCACAGCCATACTACGTTGTTAGTAAAGGCCTCGTCATATTCGGAATACAGCCTGTCTCTTTCGGCCCGGTGTTCGTCCATTACCGTGGTGTAATCTTCACCCGCTGCGGCCCTGGCATTGGCATCAGCATGGGGCCCATCCAGGTTCCAGAAATTGATGTTCTCATCCTTGTCGCTTTTGGCATCAAGAACCTGGAACCAGGTGAAGGCTGTGTATCCTGCGGCTCCCAGAAAGGCCAAAATGCTTATGGTTCCCCGGATGGGATGGTTGGTATACATCTGACCCCAGCCTGGAACGACCATGGACCGGAAGAGCGAGGCCGACACCTGGCCCTTTTCTCCCAGGAGCTCTTTCATGAAATCGTCCATAGAGGCCGGACCAACGGTAGTGGAGGCCGTGGAGATTACCTCTCCGGTTTCCACCTTAAGGATGCGGGCGTTTATCATGCGTTTGCCAAAAGACTCGGTAACCGTACCCACCACCAGACGGTCGGCCACCAGCATCTTCCCCAAGTTTATTTGAGCGTCCTCGTCCACCAGGTCCGACTGGGCAAGTTCCTGTTCGGCCAGCATGTTGGCGAATTCCTGCCGTTCCACCACCTGGTACCTGCCGCTTCCGGCCAGGTTCACCACCGCAAACTCCGAAACCGTCCGCCCCGCGTCCGCGGGAATGTTCTCCCCCACCTTAAACGGCATCACCGCAATGACCTTCCGGCCCTTGAACACGTCCTTTACCGCCAGGTCGCTGAACAGTTGGCCGAGTTCTTTCTGTACGGCGAAGGAGGAAGTGATTAATAAGGCCAATAGCAGAGTGAATCGATTCATAATTCAGTTCCTTTTCTGTCGTCACCCTGAGCTTGTCGAAGGGTGACGCCGTTTTTTCAGGTTAGATAACTTTTCCAATTTTTTAAAATCCCGCTGAATCAATGCTTCCTTTTTTACCCTAGTCCAACCTTTAATCCTCCTCCCCATCCTAATGGCATCATCAATATCATCAATATCATTAAATTCTTCTGAGAATACCAATTTAACAGGTCTGAGGTTTCTTGTTTTTCCCGGGAAGAAACCATGGTAATGTTGATTGAGGCGTTGTTCGAGGTTTGTTGTGCAACCGGTGTAGTACATGCCATTTCTGCATTTCAGAATATATACCCAGGAGCTTCTATATGATTGATTCATTTTTTCGGTTTCTAAAAACCGCCACCCTTCGACAAGCTCAGGGTGACGCTATTTATCCGTAACTTTCTATACCTTTCCTAATCCAGTGCATGCCCCCTTAGGGGGGTAGGGGGGGCGCTCATTTCTCCGTGGCCGTATACACCCCGTTCCAGCCCTGTTCCGGCGGGGCCTCTTTGTACCTCCTGCACCTGTCGATATATACGTGGGAAGGCGTGGTCTTGCAGCCGGGTTCGCGGTCGGGATGGTGGGGTTCATAGTCCAGGCACTGTTCGAAGACTGAGATCGCCTCGTCCCAGTTCTTCTGTTGATAAAGTTCCCTGCCTTGGTTGAACAGGTCTACGCATTGTTCCAATTCCGGCGTGGATTTTTCTTTCAGGGAAAGGATCTCAAAGACCTCAACCGGCTGGGACTTGCCCACCACCCGGATGATGTCGATTTTCCGGGCCAGCATTTCTTCTCCGGTCTGGGTCATGGTGTCCTGGCTCACGAGGGTGAACACGCCGTATTGCTTGGCGACGCTTTCCAGCCGTGCGGCCAGGTTAACCGTGTCCCCCATCATGGTGTAGTTCATGCGCATCTTGGATCCCATGTTGCCCGTTACCAGGGGCCCGGTGTTGATGCCTATGCGCATGCGCATCTTGTGCACGATGTCCGGCCACTTGTCTCCTTCTCCCCTCCATTTTTCCCTGAGTTCCGCAAGCTTCTCCTGCATCATCAACCCGGCCCGGCAGGCCTTGGAAGCATGGTCGGGCATTTCCAGCGGGGCGCCGAAGAAGGCTATGATGGCGTCACCCTCATACTTATCCAGAGTGCCCTGGTTTTCCATGAGGATGTCCGTCATGGCGGTCAGGTATTCATTCAAGAGCTCCACCAGCCTGGTAGGAGAGCCAATTTTTTCGGAAAAAGTGGAAAAGCTCTGGATATCGGTAAAGTATGCGGTGCGGATCCCCTCGCTTCCTCCCAACTGGGGTTTGACACGTTTGCTATACATATCTTCGATAACTTCTTTGGACAGGTAGGTTTTGAAGGAATCGTATAAAAAGCTCCGGGCCGCGTCTTTTTCAAAGAAGATGACAAGCGAGGCAAACAGGGTAAAGAGAACTCCCGCGGTAATTCCTTCTGCTACGGGGACCAGATATCCCGCGTGATACAGCAGCATGCCCCCAAGGTAACCGGACACGACCAGCAGGGAAAATATGAAATAGCAGAACTTCACCTGCCTAATCCTGAAAAGCACCAGCATAACAAGGAGCATCAAAAGGGAAAAGAGTATCCCGCCCGTCCTTCCAAAATTCCTGATACCGGAACTGTTCAGCAGGGTGGCGGCGCTGCGCGCGTGCAGCAGGACCTTGGGCGAGGTCATATCCTTGGACATGGGTGTTATGGCGTTGTCTCCCTGCAGGGGATCTGAAACACCGATGAAAATCAATTTGCCTCCCAGCTCCCGCTTGCCGATTTCAGGCGTCTGTCCTTCCACAAACTGCTGATAGGACAAGAACACATCAAGCAGGGAAATTCGGGTGATTTTATGCCTGAAGTCCAGTAACAGGTTAGTCTGTTCATCCACCGCGACCTTATGATCGCCCACGGACACGAAGTGCTTTTCTTTATCCCATGCTATCCGGGCGCTGTCCCGGTAGAGAGATACGCTTACCAGGGACAAGGTGGGAAAGAGCAGATCAGCGCTGGAAATAAAGAGCGGTAGATGTCTATACGACCCGTCCCGGTAAGGCGGGGCCAGGTTATGATGCGCGATCATGGGTCCGGCGGCCATAAGCCGGCCATAGGGTGCGACGGCCTTGCTGATGGAATACCCCGGCACCAAACCCCTTCCCACACTGAATTGTTCAGGGACCACTGACTGTGATACCGGGATATCTGTTTTCTCCACCGGACTGTAAATCAGGACAGTGTTCTGTACATGTTTGAGCATCCCGACAAAAATCGAGTCCCCCTCATCGCAGGGATTCTGGTTGTCTGAAAACAGCACGTCAATGGCTATTACCTTGGCCCCCATCTCATTGAGGAAGTCCAGCAGGGCCCCGTAGATATCCTTATCGACGGGCCACCCCGCCTGTTCCACAAACTCTTCGTCAATTTCCAGGACCACTATATCTTTATTGAGCACTGTATCACCGGATCTCTGTATCCATGAGTCCGTGATTTTCCACTCCAATACCCGTACCAAATCCAGAGCAAACAGAAATGCGGTGATGACAAAAGCCAGGACGCAAACAGCGCTTAAAGTAACCCACTGTCGTTTATGAGGGGATAGCTTTTTGAATTTATCAATGGATGTGGAAAGGATCATGGTTTTTCGTTCCGGAAGTAATCAGTTAAAGTCACCTTAAATCTCAAACCAGTACAACAGATCCACAATCTGAGCTACCTGCTCCGGGTCCGCACCCCGCACGCCCCCGAAATGGACCAGTTTGGCTGTCCCTTCTTTTGAAGTTTTGCCTGCTTTCTTAAAATCCTTGGACAGCACCTTCTTTTTTATCAACTCTTTCAGGCGCCTCCGATCCAGCTTCTGCTTCCCGGACTGTTCATGATCTCCGGCGGCCCGGGTATCACCCTCTTCTGTTAACGCAAATCCCAGGTATTTATCCAGGCTCACGCCATCGGGAAGGATATCATTGGCCTCTTTTAAGGCTGACACAAAGCCCTCCATATCATTATCGCTCTGTGCCTTCAAGTAGTAAGAAAGGGCCCGGTTCACAGCCACTCCGGGAAGCTTGTCTTTTTTAAAAGCTTTGTTGAGTATTTGCAGGGCCTTGGTTTCATCCCCTGAAAGGATGACGGCGCAGGCGTAATTATTCATTACCCTGGGATCAGTCTTTTTCCTGTAAAGGTTTTTTAAGATGTCCGCGGCTTTTTTATAATCCCCGGATCGCGCGTACAGGATGCCCAGGCGATTCTGCTCTTCCGGCCCCTTTTTTCCTTTTTCCTCGAGCGAGGTAATAGCTTTTTTCCAGGAGGCATGTACGTCAGCTTTCACTTTCTTATGTTCGCCGGCCACCGCCGTCTTCAGGTCTTGTACCTTCCATTCCCTGGCCGGGCTTTTAATGGATACAGCCGCGTAGGTTTTCCATGCCTCGTTGAGTTCGATTACCTCTATCCTCTGCCCGTCGCTTACCGCCTGATGGAACTCTTCAGCGGCAGTGGACCAGGCATCAAGGAATCCCTTGCCTATGAGGGTGGTTTCCACCGGTATCCACAAGGTGCCGCGATGGGATATTATCCGGTTGCCGTCCGCGCTCAGGGCAAAACGGTTTTTTTCAAACACTTCGGTGTTAAACATGACCAGCACATGGTCGGGATAAGAGACAATGGCAGACTCGACACCCACCGCCGTCAACATGGCGGCATAGAGAACGGAAGTGTCGTCGCAGTCCCCGCTTTGAGAAGCCATTGTCTCCATGGGAAACTGTACCCGGTCCAGGGTCCGGTTTCCCGGAGCACCGGCCGGGTCCTTTACATACTTGATTCCCCTTTTGTTCAGGGCCTGGAAAATAGACATGCCGTTTACCATGGCGGTATTCATTCCTTCTTTGTCCTCGACGGCCAGCACCGCCTGCCGCGCGAACTTGTGAATGGACGGTTCACGGTAGGTTACGAAAGCGGCCAGAGACATGGGATCAGCCCAGTCCATGGCGTTGCGGTCGTACACCTGGACCGGCGCGGTCAGCTTGCGGCTCTGTTTTTTCCCGTTCTGGATGTAGGTGAGTGTCACCTCCCCGCTGATGGATTTGGTCTCATGAATCTGAAGCACTTTGTCGCTGTTTAATATGAGCTTGAGCTCCACTTCAGCTTCTTCTCCGGGATTTATCTTTTTGTGAGTGGAATTGGCAGGCAGGTCCATGATGGCGGGGATATTTACCGCCACTTTAATATCTGATACCGGATTTCCGGCGAGGCATTTGAGCTTGACCGTAGCCAGGGGATTTTGTTCGTAATACCTGACCTTGGAGGGGAAAATCTCCCTGATGGAAAAGTTCATGATATCAAGCCCCGGTTCTTCGGCAAATTCGAATGAGATTTCGGCGGCTTGCTTTCCGGATTTGGCTCCGATGCGGTTGCTTGTGATATGGGTGACCGTGAGGTTGAATTCGGACTTGTCGGTAAACAATTCCCTGAGGTCCTGAACAGTGCCTTTTAAAGAAATGTCGAACAGGGCGCTCCTGGTCTCAAAATACCTCAACCGGACATCTTTGATAAAACCCACTCCTTCCAGCAGCTTCTGGATTTTAGACACACCGCGGTTGCCGGCGCCGGTCACCATGAGTTCAACATTCGCCTCTTTATACGCTTCGCTCCTCCAGTATTTCATCAGGTCCTTTATCAGGTTCTCTGCCAGCGCTTTTCCTCCCACTTCCAGTCCGAACTGGGCTGCGGAAAATTCTTCCTGGGAATTTTTCTTTACCCGCTTTGTCTTGGATGCCACGATGTCCGCGTTGTCGGTGCGCACCACATGGGCATTCAGCTGGACCGGCACGGTATAAAACTGCTTACCGTAAATCTTTTTGGGGGTAGGTTTCCCGGCGCTCACCCCTCCACGGATAATCAGGTCGGCGCCCATCCGGAAACCCATGGAGGCCAGGTCCCCGTCATTCATGGCCCGGGCCTTTTCCATTTCCTGCACTTTTTTCAATTGTTCCGGCTCCACTATCTTGAATCCTTTTTCCAGGAGGTATTCCTCAAACTTGTGGGTGGCTGTTTTTTCAAACATCTCCTCGCCAGCCGCCCGTTCGTCTAGAATGATCATGATCCTGGGCTTGTTTTTTATTTCATAAAGCAGTTTCTGTGCGATGAGATCATCCTCCAGCTTTCCCATTTCCACTTCTGCGGCCACCTTGAGTTTCACTAATCCAAATTCCTTTTCAGTGGACACAACAAAATGGTTTTTCACATAGCCCTTGGTCTGGTTCAGGATCTTCTTGTTTACCTTGTCCCGGTTTTCCGCCACTCCTTTTTCCTTCAGGTGCGCGGCCACTCCCTGTTCCACCGCATTGCGCAGGGCGTTCCGCAGGGCGGATTTCTCATCATATCCCACGCCTTCCACGGTGATCTTTTCAGCAAATCCAGAGCCTGTGGCCATAAGCACCAGCAGGAACATATACATGGACCGGCGCAGAACGGGATATGCGCACGATCTTTCATGTCCGGTTTTTTGAGATAATCTCTGCGGCATGTTCTTACCTCTGTGGTTGATTGTCCAGATTCATCAGCCAAACCTGTGAGGGAGTATACTCCGGAGTATTCTTACAATACTCACAGCGTTAGGCCCTGAACCTTTTTCCTTTATAAAAAATAGTCACTCTTGACTGGTATTATAATACTTGTCAATATCTGATTTCATTCAAATATCATAAAATTATCCGGTAACGGGTGTGATGCAAATCATATTGAGCGGCTTATGTGATGAGCATCACAAGGAAGGAGTCGGGAGACAGGAGTCAGGTTCCACCAGGAGCATGACACCTGGGGATCTAAGCACAGACAGAGTTTAATTGAGGTACGATTGCTTTCTGACTACTGATTCCCGACACCTGACTCCTGAGATTACTGTTCAACAAAACAGGCATACAATGCCTGAATGGCCTTTTCATAGTCGCTGCGGTAGACGCCAACGATGATGTTTATTTCCGATGATCCCTGATCAATAATTTTCACATTCACTCCGGCATCTCGCAGAGCGCAGAACAATCGGGCTGCCGTGCCGATTACCTGCTGCATTTCTTCTCCTACTGTTGCTATGAGCGATAAGTCGTCATAAACCGTCAGATTGTCAGGCGTCATCTGCTTCCGA
>JBHPJW010000050.1:0-16922 GCA_042567505.1 Fibrobacterota bacterium | reverse complement strand
GTTGCTGGCATAGCCCGCGACATCACCTCAAAAGCAGCATCCATCAGGCCGGGGATAATCCCCCGGCCTTTTGCGCTTATCAGTTCCCTCTGGAGTATGGCGTTTTGCCCACGAAATCAGGACATGGTAATCTGTACAGTGTTTTTAAAAGAGTGTACAGGATATACGGATCAGATTATTTATTTTGTAATTATTTATTTTCGATATCCAGTTCCCGGTTATTTGGAGGACCAGGTACTCCTTCCATCCCAGGTGATAGATATATGGAAACGTTATAACGCATGAACTTTCCCGAGATCAGCATTATTGGCTCCGGACTTGCCATGGATGCTTGCGCTGTTTCGCTGGCTGCCGCAGCTTCAGGTTACACAACCGGGCCCAGGCCGGTATTCCGGTTGGCGTTTCATTTCGGGCTTTTTCAGTTTCTTATGCCCGTGATCGGCTGGGCCATGGGTATGCTGGTAGTCTCCTTGGTATCTTTTATTGGACATTGGATCGCTTTTGGATTGTTGACCCTCATAGGGGTGAGGATGATAAGGTCGGGTATTTATCCCGAGGAGGATAAACTACGGAATGATCCCACCCGTGGCATAACACTGGTCATGTTGAGCGTGGCCACCAGTATTGACGCGCTGGCAGTAGGGGTTAGCCTGGCTATGCTCAAAGTCAATATCTGGTATCCAAGCATGGTGATTGGCATTGTCACAGCTTTTTTTTCTCTGTCGGGCATAGCAATAGGCAGGCGGATTGGAACAAAATTCGGCCCCAAAATGGAGATGACAGGGGGATTGATATTGATTTTAATAGGGCTCAGAATATTGACGGTTGAGCTGTTTTAGTCATCTCTCAGTTCCTGTCAGACACCAATGACAACATTATATGGGGAACCTGGAAACATGGGCGGGGGTAAATAATATTGGTTTTTTTTATTTTTTTTGCGGAAACACCTGACCATGTTGTTAATTATCTATATTGTTTACTAAAACAGTGAACAAACATCTGATGATTATTTTTTTTAGATTATGCCAAGAACCGGGAAGTACATAAATGGACAGGATTTATCTAGATAACAATGCCACCACCATTGTCGATCCCAAAGTAAAAACGGCCATGGAGCCTTTCTGGTGCCAAATGTATGGAAATCCCAATTCCCTGCATGATTTCGGCACTGAAACCCATGGCCATATGAAAATTGCCATGGACAGGCTGTATGCCGGCATTAATGCCTCGGAAGAGGACGATATAGTTTTAAACAGTTGCGCTACAGAGGGAAACAATACTGTGATAAAAGGGGTGTATTTTGACTACATCCGCAACGGCAGCAAGAACCACATCATCACTACTCAGGTCGAACACCCCTGCGTGAAACATTCCTGTGAGTTTCTGGAGACCCTCGGAGTGCAGGTTACCTATCTTCCCGTCAATTCAGAAGGAATTGTTGATACGGAAATACTCAAGGAGCACATCAGGCCGGACAAAACGGCGCTGATATCAGTGATGTGGGCCAATAATGAAACCGGGTTGATATTTCCCATCAAAGAATTGGCGGAACTTTGCAAAGAAAGAGGCATACTCTTCCATACAGACGCCGTGCAGGCCATTGGAAAAGTTCCGGTAGACGTGTCTCTTGTACCGGTGGACTTTCTCACTTTCAGCGCGCATAAATTTCACGCTCCCAAGGGGGTGGGAGGAATGTACATAAGGAGCGGAATCAAGCTTTCTCCGCTCATGCATGGAGGCGAGCAGATGGCTGGTAAACGTGCCGGAACAGTGAACGTAGCGGGTATGGTGGGAACCGGACTGGCCATGGAACTGGCGACTGATAACCTGGAATATGAAGCAAAAGAAGTCCGGAGGCTCAGGGACAAACTTGAAGATGCCATACTATCAATGGATGATACCATGGTAATCGGTAAAAGGGAATTGAGGACGCCAAACACCATTCTGGCTGGTATCCGGGGTGTGGAGGGCGAGGCCCTTATTTGGGATCTGAACAAGCAGGGAATAGCAGCTTCCACAGGAAGCGCCTGCGCTTCCGAGTCATTGGAATCCAATCCCACCTTTGTGGCCATGTCCGTGGATTCAGAGTTGGCCCATACCGGTGTGCGGCTCAGCCTGTCCCGCTTCACCACTGAGGAAGAAATAGATAAGACCATTATGGTGTTTAAGCGGTCAGTGGAACGGTTGAGGAGTATATCGTCCACTTACTGATATGTATTACGAACTGGAAAGTATTAAATCGAAATGTCAAACAAATCCTAATGATCAAAATCTTGATGTTCCAAAGTGTTCCTACGGTATTTTTTTGTTACGATTCCCTGTAAGAGGGGAGAAGTATATTTTTTAGACACTAAACCATTAAAGCTTTGGATTTGTTTCGGGTTTGGATATGCGGAATACGGATTTAATTTATAGGGTAAGGAAATTTAAATGGCAAAAACGGACTTAATTGGAGGCGCGTTATGGGAACAGTATTCCCGGAAAGTTTCCGAAAGAATGGATAATCCCCTGCACAGGGGTGAGATAACCAAAGCCGAAGCCGGGGAAATGGGGGCGAAACTTGTGGTGGCAGACTGGGGCGCGGAGTCCTGCGGTGACGCGGTGCGGTTGTTCTGGGCAGTGGATCCGAACACCCATATTATCAAAAAGGCCGCGTTTAAGAGTTTTGGCTGCGGAACGGCCATTGCTTCCAGCGACATGATGGCGGAACTGTGTGTGGGCATCACGGTTGATGAGGCTCTCAAAATAACCAATATAGACGTGGAAAAAGCGTTGAGGGATGATAATAAGACACCGGCAGTTCCTCCTCAGAAGATGCACTGCAGCGTGATGGCCTATGATGTAATCAAAAAGGCCGCCTCCATCTACAAAGGAGTGGACATGGCCGAACTTGAAGAGCAGGACATGGTATGCGAGTGCGGCAGGGTGACATTGAACACCATTAAGGAAGTGATTAAAATTAACGACCTTAAATCCGTCGAGGAAATCACCCAGTTCACCAAGGCAGGCGCTTTCTGTAAGTCCTGCATACAGCCCGGGGGACATGAGGAGAGGAAGTACTATCTGGTGGACATATTGAAGGAAACGCGGCTGGAAATGGAAAAGGACGAGATCCATAAGAAAATAGAATCTGATGATTTTATGTCTTTAAACCTTATTCAGAAATTAAAGAGGGTGGAGCGCGCACTGGAGGAGAACATAAAGCCCATGCTGGCGGCAGATGGCGGTAACATGGAAGTTCAGGACATTAAGGAAGACAACGGTACGGTAAAAGTATACATCGAGTACATAGGGGCCTGCAAAACCTGTCCGTCCGCCAAAACCGGAACTCTTGATTCCATTGAGGCTGAACTGAGAAAAAAGTTGGACGCGCGCATTCAGGTGGTGATTCTATAGATGAGGGGATTGCGGTTATGAGGATTGTGCCCCTAGGGTGAGTTCGGTAAGCCTGACGGTAATGATGTCTTTAAATTATTGCTCTTAACCAGTTATGGTGTAGATGATAACAAACAAAACCATACGCGGGATTTTTGCAAGGGACGTTGAGAAGGTCTCGCGACAGAAGTTCGCGGATTGTTATCAATGCGGTACGTGCGCTGCAGGGTGTCCCGTGGTGGGCTACATGGATTTGCTGCCCAGCCAGGTTATGCGCGCAGTCCAATTGGGGCAAATTGATAAGGTACTGTCATGCAAAACCATATGGCTGTGCGCTTCCTGTGAAACATGCACAACACGCTGCCCAAAAGAACTTGATGTCGCCCGTATCATGGACAGACTGAGAGAGATGTCGCTTAAACAGGGTAAAGTTCATGCGGATATGAAAGATATCGCTACGTTTCATAAAGTGTTTCTCCAAACCATAAAGCACGGAGGAAAACTTTTTGAGGCAGGCATGATAGGCGCCTATAAAATGTTGCGGCCCAGACATTTGTTCGAGGACCTGGTCTCTGGACTCAAAATGGGCCTCAATGGTAAGGTAAAACCATTTCCCCACATGGTTAAGGACAGGGCGGCAATAAAAAAGATATTTAAAAGAAGTAAAAAAGCGGAATTATAACAATGCGCATAGGGTATTATCCGGGATGTTCGCTTACAGGCACAGCGCGTGAATTTGATATTTCCACGCGCAAGGTTGCCCGGATGCTGGGTATGGAATTAGTGGAGGTTCCGGATTGGAACTGTTGCGGGGCCACCTCCGCTCATGCTGTTGACAGAGCGCTCTCCCTCGCGCTGCCCGCGAGAGTACTGGCCATGGCGGAGCAGGCCGGTCTGGATAAAATCGTTGTTCCCTGCGCGGAGTGCTACAGCAGACTTGTTTCCGTTTGTGTTGAATTAAAAGAAGATTCTGTCTTAATGAAAACCATATCCGATATAATAGGCATGCCTTTGAAAGCGGAGACAGAGGTCCTGAATATTTTACAGTTTCTCAATGATACGGGTAAAGACACTATTAAAGGATTGATGGAAACTGCTTTAGATGGTCTGAACATCGCTTCTTATTATGGGTGTCTGCTGGTTCGGCCTCCAAAGGTAGTGAAGTTTGATGATTGTGAGGCGCCTGTTTCAATGGATACCCTGGTTGAGCTTACCGGCGCGAAATCAGTGGATTGGGAGTTTAAAACAGAGTGCTGCGGAGCGGGATTCTCCCTCAGTAAAACAGAGGTCATTCTGGATTTATCGGGAAAGATAATAAGGAACGCAAAAAAATGCGGAGCAGACGCCATGGTGGTTTCCTGCCCCATGTGCCACTCCAATCTGGATATGAGGCAACTTGATATTATGAAAAAAACCGGTGAAGCGCTCAATCTTCCGGTTTTATATATAACACAGCTGCTTTGTCTCGCCATGGGCGTGAAACCGGAAGAACTGGGTTTGAAAGATCACTTTGTTACCGTCTCCGGCGTGCTGGAAAAGATTACGGCAGGGGCAGAAGCATGACCAGGATAGGCGTGTTTGTCTGCCACTGCGGTGAAAATATTGCCGCTACTGTTGATGTTTTAGAAGTCGCCAGGGCCGCGGGGAATATCCCGGGGGTGGCGTATTCCACAGATTATAAATACATGTGTTCGGATCCCGGCCAGAATCTAGTGCGGGAGGCGATTAGAGAACATAAGCTTACCGGGGTTGTGGTCTCGTCGTGTTCTCCGCGCATGCATGAGCCCACTTTTCGTAAAGCCTGCGCCGCCGAGGGATTGAATCCGTTTATGTGTGAGCTGGCGAATATCCGTGAGCACTGTTCATGGGTGCATCCCCATAAAGAAGAGGGAACCGAAAAGGCCATTGATACCGTAAGAATATTAGTTGAAAAGGTAAAACGGAATACGGAACTTACAGAGATTCAGGTGCCGGTTACCAAACGGGCGCTTGTTATTGGCGGCGGTATCGCCGGTATTCAGGCGGCCCTTGACATCGCCAATACCGGTCATGAAGTGGTGATGGTGGAAAAAAGCCCGTCCATCGGCGGACACATGGCCCAGCTCTCCGAAACCTTTCCGACCCTGGACTGCTCTCAGTGTATAATGACTCCTCGAATGGTTGAATTGTATCAGCACCCCAGGATCAAGCTGTATGTATATGCGGAAGTGGAAGAGGTAAATGGGTTCATCGGGAATTTCTCGGTAAAAATAAAACAGAAAGCAAAATCAGTAATCGATAAGCTCTGTACGGGATGCGGGGCGTGCACAAAGGTGTGTCCGGTTAAAAAGGTTTCAAGTGAATTTGACACAGGCCTTGGAAAACGTACGGCGATTTATTCGCCTTTTCCGCAGGCCGTTCCCAATAGACCGGCAATAGACCGCGCGACATGCTCCCGGTTTAAATCCAGCGCCAAAAAGGGCACGGATCCCGTAACATCCAAAGTATGCGGCAAGTGTTTTGATGAATGCCCTATTCAACCTGAAAAAGCCATAGATTTCGGACAGAAGGACGAAATAGTTACCGAAGAAATCGGCGCCATCGTCATGGCCACGGGTTTCGAAGTGATGGAAGTGTCTGAGTTCCCTGAATACGGCTATGGAAAATACCCGGATATCATCACGGGGCTGCAGTTCGAGCGTCTTGCCAGCGCCAGCGGTCCCACCGGGGGAGAGATACAACGTCCCTCGGATGGAAAGGTACCCAAGGATATTGTGTTTATCCAGTGCGCCGGTTCGCGTGATAACGCCAAGGGGATTTCTTATTGTTCCAAGATCTGCTGTATGTATACGGCCAAACACGCAATGCTTTTTAAACATAAGGTACATGACGGCATGGCTTATGTTTTTTATATGGACATACGCGCCGGTGGGAAAAATTATGATGAATTTACCAGGCGTTCCATTGAGCAGGATGGGGCCGTGTATCTGCGGGGCCGGGTTTCAAAAATATACCGGGAGGGTGAAAAGCTGATAGTAAAGGGCGTTGATACCCTGGCCGGAGAACCGGTTGAGATAGAGGCCGATATGGTCGTGCTTGCCACCGCCATAAAGGCTCCGCCCGGTATAAAAGCCCTGGCGCAGAAACTCGGCATCTCCTATGACAAGTATAATTTCATGAGCGAGCTTCACCCCAAGCTGCGTCCTGTGGAGACAAGTTCGGCGGGAGTCTATTTGGCGGGAGCGTGCCAGGCGCCAAAGGATATCCCGGAAGCTGTTTCCCAGGCGAGCGCCGCGGCTGTTAAAGTGGCGGGCCTCTTTTCAAATGACCTGTATGAAAGAGAGCCGGTGGTCGCGGAAGTGGATGAACAATCATGTGTTGCGTGTTATTATTGTTTGGAGGTTTGTCCCTATGGCGCCATAGAAGAAAAAGAAATTATGGATCGAAACGGCAATCCGGTGAAAAGGGTCGCTTATGTAAACAAGGCTGTTTGTCAGGGATGCGGAGCGTGCGTGGCGACATGCCGGTCAAACAGTATTGACCTGGCGGGTTTCAGCGATATTCAGATGGCCGCGTCTATTGACGCGATTTGGGAAGAAGAGTGAGGATTATGAGCCAGAAAGACTGGAAGCCTAAAATAGCAGCCTTTGTATGCAATTGGTGTACCTATGCGGGCGCGGATCTGGCCGGTACCAGCAGAATTGAGTACGATCCGAATATAAGGATACTGCGCCATACCTGCACGGGCAGAATAGATCCGCTCTTTATTATCAGGGCTTTTGAGCGCGGAGCCGACTGTGTGCTGGTGTCAGGGTGTCACCCAGGTGACTGTCACTATAACGAGGGCAATTATCACGCACGCAGGCGTTGGACGGTTTTTCGTGAACTTTTAAGTTTTTATGGAATAGATGACCGCAGGGTGCAGTTTTCCTGGGTGTCGGCGGCGGAAGGAGCAAAATGGGCGGACCTCGTCAACAAAATAGTAGCTGAAATAAGAGAACTTGGACCCTTTCATGACTATAAATCTTTAGCCGGGTAAACCTATGGGCCGTGATGTACAGGAACAGATACGCGCGAAAGCAAAAAGCCTTCTGGAGTCTGGCGATGTTAAGGTCGTCATAGGCTGGACCAGGGGAAGCGTTCCGGAACGCACTGCTCCGGTGTTTGTCACCAGGCCCGAAGATTGCGCGAAGTTGGTATGGAACAGGAACTGCAAGAACAATCTGGCCGTCTACCTAGGTAAGAAGGAAGTTCAGGCGCTGGGAAAACCAGCGATCGTCGCCAAAGGGTGCGATAGTAAATCAATTGTCGGGCTGATTCAGGAACATCAGGTTACAAGGGAAGGCATTTTTATAATCGGAGTGGCCTGTGAAGGAATAGATGAACCTATGTGCGCTGACTGTGAGGTGCGTACCCCTCATGTTTACGATGAGTTTATTGGTGAAAAACTTGAACCTTCCGCGCAAGACGGGGCCTTGGAAGAGATAGAAGATTTGGAAAAAATGGAGCCGGCCGGGCGTTGGGAATTCTGGAAAAAGGAATTTGAACGCTGTATTAAATGCTATGCGTGCAGGACCGCCTGTCCGTTATGCTACTGTACGCGCTGTATCGTGGACAAAAACCAGCCCCAGTGGATTAGTCCCTGCCAGCACGCCAGGGGCAATCTGTCCTGGAACATAATCAGGGCCATGCATCTGGCCGGAAGATGCGTAGGCTGCGGAGCGTGCGCCCGTGCCTGTCCCATGGACATAAAAATTGACCTGGTTAACAGAAAACTCGCCAAGGTAGTTCAGGAGCGGTTTGACTATAAGGCCGGCAAGGATATAAAGGCCCCGTTTCCCATGGCCAGTTTCAAACTGGATGATAAGGAAGAATTTATACAATAAGCACCATGGAAGATAAAAGCATAACGTTGGAAGATTTCAAAAAGCTCCCGTCCAGGCTTAAGGAACTGGGTTATGCGATTATTGCACCCGCAAAACAGGGGGACGTTACTCTTTTCAGTGAGATATCCTCCTACGATGAATATGATGGGGATTGTTTGAAAACCCAAAGATCCATCAAAGAAGTGATGTTTCCCAGAACAGAAAAAATCTGTAACTATACCTCAGGCGGAGCAAAGGGGATTGAACTTCAGGAAATAAAGGGTTATGCAAACAAAACAGTGGTACTGGGCTGCCGTCCTTGTGACGCTGCCAGCCTGCCAATCATGGACAAGGTCTTTGAATGGGACTATAAAGACAATTTTTATATACATCGACGCCGTGAATCCGTGATAGTATCAATGGCATGCGGCAGGTTTGACGAGTTCTGCATGTGCACCTCCCTGGGATGCTCCCCCGTATCGGAACAGGGCAGCGATATTCTCCTTATGAAACGAAACGATAATGCCTTTCATGCAAGAGTAATCACTGATAAGGGCAGAGGACTTGTTGAAATGGCGGGAGAGCTTTTCAAGAAATCTGACGAGCAGGTTCCGCAGGGGATCCAGGGGCCGGAGGTCAAGGCTGACCCGGAGAAAATCAAGCAATGGCTTGACATGCATTTTGAAGATGAATTGTGGGATGCCCTGGGCATGCGCTGCATAGGCTGCGGAACATGCGCCTATGTATGCCCTACCTGCCATTGTTTTGATATTATTGACGAAGGCAATCTGAAAAAGGGTTCGCGCGTGAAGAACTGGGACGCCTGCGGGTTCGGATTATTTACAAAGCATGCCTCCGGACACAATCCGCGGTCCAGCCAGGACAAGCGTTATCGTCAGAGAATAATGCATAAGTTTAAGATGTACGTGGATAAATTCAATGTTGTTTCCTGTGTTGGATGCGGACGGTGTTCTTCTTCCTGTCCGGTGGATCTCAACATCATGGAAATATTAAAGACCATTTCTGTTAAGTAGGAACTCTCCCAGTGGAAAAAAATATATATACGCCCCATCTCATGAACATAGAGGAGATTGTTGAGGAGGCCCCGGGCATACTTACCTTCAGGCTTGCGTTCAGGGATAAAGAGGCGGCATCTGAATTCACTTTTAAAGCCGGACAATTCGGTGAGTATTCCGCTTTCGGAGATGGGGAAAGCACGTTCTGCATAGCGTCTTCTCCCACCAGAAAGGAATATCTGGAGTGTTCATTTCAAATTGTGGGCAGGGTGACCAGCGCTCTCAGCAGGCTGAATACGGGCGATACCATTGGATTCCGCGGCCCTTACGGGAATAATTTCCCTGTGGAAAAAATGAAGGGGAAGAGCATCGTGTTTATTGGCATGGGCATAGGTTTGGCGCCGGTGCGCAGTGTGATATGGAATGTCCTGGATTTAAGGGATCAGTTTAAAGACATTACCATAATTGTGGGCTCGCGCAGCGCCGAACTTCAGGTGTATAAACGCGAGCTTGAAGAATGGAGCGGAATGCAGGACGTGAAGTTTATAAAAACAGTAGATCCGGGAGGCGATCCGGAAAAGTGGGACGGTAAAGTCGGGTTTGTTCCGACAGTGGTAAAAGAAGCCGCGCCGTCGGCAAAAGACGCCTATGCAATTATATGCGGTCCGCCGGTAGGCATAAAATTCACTCTGCCCGTGCTGCATGATCTGGGTTTTTCCGGCGATCGAATTTATACCACGCTTGAAAATAGGATGAAGTGCGGCCTGGGTAAATGCGGCAGATGCAATATTGGGAATGTCTACGTATGTAAGGACGGTCCTGTGTTTACCGCCGAACAACTCCGGGAGTTACCGGATGAATTTTGATCATCTTCTTTCATGCCCAAGAGTGCGTCAACTGCATTAGGCAACAAAATTAATAAGGACGGTTTCCCGGGCGGCCGGGCTGCGTTTACCAGGAGCAGACTGCAGCTTCAGTGGAACTTGGCACTGAATCGATAGAAATCAGAACAGATGCATTGCCTGATACATGCCTCAATTTGGTTATGTTCAAATTATTGGCATTTTGTCAAAAACCGCTGACAAAGGAGCAAATCCTTGGCGCATTCTTTCAGTGGAAAAAGGGTATCTGGTAATGAATAGCGAGTTTTTTTACTATTGATTGATGAATATTTAATTACTTACCAGTAGATACTTATTGAAAGGATTTGAGAATGGCAGTAAAAATAGATTTGGAAAAATGTACAGGATGCGGTGACTGCATTGAAGAATGTCCTGTTGAATGCATGAAGCTCGAAAATGAAAAATGCATTGTCGATGAAGAAGAATGCACTGATTGCGCGGTTTGCATTGACATTTGCCCTGAAAATTCAATTTCCGAAGAGGAATAATCTTTTAGGTTTGCCGGACCCCAAAAAGAGGCCCCATGCTCAGCGACACTTCTGAGTAAGGCTTTATTAATTCTTCTTTCGCTCTTTTTTTGTAAAAATGGCGTTAACTAAGACAATCTGAAACAATATTTTATAAACTTAAGATTGATTTGGTCTCAACCCTGGGATTCAGGGTATAATTCATAATAAAATACTGATATTTTTCCGGGAGGAACATTCATGGCTGATAATAAGAGAGTACAGGTAACTATTGATGGAAACGAGGCGGTTGGTTACGTAGCACACGCCATAAATGAGGTGTGCGCCATTTATCCCATCACGCCTTCATCTCCCATGGGGGAGTGGGCGGATGAATTTACCGCAAAGGGCCGGACAAATATATGGGGAGCCGTACCTACGGTAGTAGAGATGCAGAGCGAAGGCGGTGCAGCCGGAGCCGTCCATGGGGCGCTTCAGGCCGGAGCACTTACCACCACGTTTACCGCTTCCCAGGGATTGCTCCTGATGATTCCCAACATGTACAAAATAGCCGGTGAGCTCACCCCCACGGTGTTCCATGTGTCTGCCCGTACCCTGGCGACCCATGCCCTGTCCATTTTCGGGGATCACAGTGACGTGATGGCCGTACGGCAGACAGGGTGGGGTTTGTGGGCTTCCGCTTCCATACAGGAAATCATGGATTTTGCCTTGATCACCCAGAACGCCACTCTGGAATCCCGGGTTCCCATAGTGCATTTCTTTGACGGCTTCCGTTCCTCACATGAAGTGCAGAAAATTGAGCAGCTTTCGTATGATGACATGCGCGCCATGATCGACAATGAACTCGTGGCGGCCCACCGGGCCCGGGCCATGACTCCGGACCATCCCGTTCTCAGGGGGACCGCCCAGAACCCCGACGTGTTTTTCCAGGCCAGGGAGGCCTGTAATCCGTTCTATGAGAAAGCGCCTGAGCTTTTCCAAAAAGCTATGGACAAATTTGCGAAGATAACCGGCCGCCAGTATCATCTGTTCGATTATGTAGGTGCTCCGGACGCAGAACAGGTAATGGTGATAATGGGTTCCGGCGCGGAAACCGCGGAGGAGTGTGTGAATTTTCTGAACGCTCAAGGGGAAAAAGTCGGCCTGGTCAAGGTACGGGTGTACCGGCCTTTTTCAATAAAAGACTTTATGTCAGCTGTTCCGGAAAGCGCCAAGGTGATTTGCACCCTGGACCGCACCAAAGAACCGGGATCCACCGGCGAGCCCCTTTATAATGATGTGATCACAGCCCTGGCGGAGCGGGGCAGGATCGCCAAGGTCGTTGGCGGAAGATACGGTCTTTCCTCCAAAGAGTTTACTTCATCCATGGTTAAATCAGTTTTTGACAACATGAAACAGTCCGTTCCCAAGAACCACTTTACCGTGGGAATAAATGATGATGTGACTAACTCAAGCCTCGACTATGATCCCGGTTTTGTCACTGAAGATCCCCAGGCCCACCGGGCCATGTTCTGGGGACTGGGATCAGACGGGACTGTTGGCGCCAATAAGAATACCATAAAAATCATCGGAGAGGAAACGGATAATTATGTGCAGGGATATTTCGTTTATGACTCAAAAAAGGCCGGATCGGTTACCGTATCGCACCTCCGCTTCGGCAAGAAACCCATCCGTTCCATCTACCTGGTAAATGCGGCGGATTTCATTGCCTGCCACCAATTCATCTTTCTGGAAACCTATGACGTACTCAAGGCCGCGGTAAAAGGCGCCACCTTTCTGTTAAACGCTCCTTTTCCCGCGGAGGAAGTGTGGGACCACCTGCCCAGAGCAATACAGCAGGATATTATCGAGAAGGAGCTCAAGTTTTATGTGATTGACGGATACAGGGTAGCCAAAGAGGCAAAGATGGGATCGCGCATGAACACAATCATGCAAACCTGTTTCTTCGCCATTTCGGGCATCTTGGAAAAGGCCGAGGCCATAGCCCAGATTAAAAAATCCATCAAAAAAACCTATGGAAATAAGGGCGATGATATCGTGCAGATGAATTATGATGCAGTCGACATGACGCTTGCTAATTTGCATGAGGTCCAAGTTCCGGAAACGGCCACCAGCAGTATTGAACGGCCTGCCATAGTTCCGGATGACGCGCCGGAATTCGTGCATAAGGTGCTGGAGCCGATTATCGGATACCGCGGAGATGATCTGCCGGTCAGCGCCATGCCCGTGGACGGGAGTTTTCCCACTGCCACCACCCAGTGGGAAAAACGCAACATTGCCCTGGAAGTCCCGGTGTGGGACCCCGAAATTTGCATACAGTGCGGCAAATGTTCTATTGTGTGCCCCAATGCCGCCATCCGCATGAACATCTATCCTCCCGAGGCCCTGCAAGGCGCTCCGGAGACCTTCAAGGCCGCTGACGGGCGCGGCAAGGATTACAAAGGCATGAAATGTACGGTGCAGGTGGCGGTAGAAGACTGCACCGGTTGCGGTACCTGTGTGTATGCCTGCCCTGCCAAGAACAAGAAGGAGGAGGGCAGAAAGTCCATCAACATGGCGCCGCAGATACCCCTGCGGGCCTCGGAAAGAGAAAACTATGCCTTTTTCCTGAAACTTCCCGAGTTGGACCGCACACAGCTGAAGGTCAATACCATCAAGGGCTCACAGCTTCTACGGCCGCTTTTTGAATATGCCGGCAACTGTGCCGGATGCGGAGAAACCCCATATGTCAAGCTCATGAGCCAGTTATTCGGCGACCGGGCCATGATCGCAAATGCCACGGGCTGTTCCTCTATTTACGGGGGCAACCTGCCCAGCACCCCGTATTGCGTTAACGCCAGCGGAAGAGGGCCGACCTGGTCAAACTCGCTCTTTGAGGACTGCGCGGAATTCGGTTTCGGATTCCGCCTTACCGTGGACCAGAGCAGAAGGCACGCCCTGACGCTCCTGCAGAAGTTACAGGACCGGATTGGCGGCGAACTGGTGACGGAAATTATAAACGCAGACCAGTCGACTGAAGAGGGGATTGCCAAACAGCGGGCCTGGGTGCAGCAACTCAAGGACAAACTCAAAGGAGACAGCTCCCCGGAGGCGAAAGACCTTTTGACTGTGGCTGACATGCTGGTGAAAAAGAGCGTCTGGGCTTTCGGTGGCGATGGCTGGGCCTTTGATATCGGTTATGGCGGTCTTGATCATGTGCTGGCCAGCGGAAGGGACATAAATGTGCTGGTGATGGATACCGGCGTCTATTCAAACACAGGCGGACAGTGTTCAAAGGCAACTCCCCTGGGAGCGGTAGCCAAGTTCGCCTTCGGCGGCAAACCTTCTCCTCGCAAGGACCTGGGCATGATGGCGATGAGCTATGGAAATGTCTATGTGGCACAGGTGGCCATGGGCGCCAGCGATAATCAAGTCGTGAAGGCCTTTACCGAGGCCGAGTCCTATCCTGGTGCTTCCATGATAATCGCCTACAGCCATTGTATAGCCCATGGCATAGAAATGGGCACAGGACTGGGAAATCAGAAGGCGGCGGTGGACTCCGGATCTTATATCCTGTATCGTTATGATCCGAGACTGGCAGAGAAAGGAAAGAATCCCCTGCGCCTGGATTCCCAAGCGCCTAAAATTCCGGTTGAGGAATGGGCCTACTCGGAAACCCGATTCAAGATGCTCACCAAGAGCAATCCGGAGGAAGCCAGACGTCTGATAGCCGATGCTCAGAAAGACGTGGATGCCAAATGGAAGTTCTATGAGCAGATGGCCAAGATGAACTATGCCGAAGTCCAGCAGACATTGGGTGAGTCAGAAGAAAGCGCTCCTCTGGAGCCCGTGGCCGGGTGAGTTTTGTGGATGAAACCGGCGTTATGCTCTGATACGCCGGGCACCGCCTGCCACGGCCACAGCCGGGACCCGGCGTCTAGCCAAAGAAATCTATAGCCAAATGTACTTTGGAAAGAAGTGCCGCTGATAGGATTCAGTTTTCAGGTATCCTTGCTCCTGCTTAAAATTTCTGATCACTGACTCCTGACTCCTGATTTCTATATTTTTTAAAAAAAGAGGATCCCATCATGAAACACTTTCGCAGGGAACTATGGTTTAATATTCGTGGCCGCCGCGAGTTTATCAACATCACTCCGGCTGTGGAGGAATGCGTAGGGGAAAGCGGTATTCAAAACGGATTGGCGCTGGTCAACGCCATGCACATCACGGCTTCGGTCTTTATTAATGACGATGAATCAGGATTGCATCAGGATTATGAGAGATGGCTGGAAAAACTGGCCCCTCACGAACCCGTCAGCCAGTACCTCCACAACCGGACAGGGGAAGATAACGGAGACGCGCACCACAAAAGACAGATTATGGGGCGCGAGGTGACGGTGGCAATAACTGACGGCCGCCTGGACTTCGGCCCCTGGGAACAGATTTTTTACGGTGAGTTTGACGGGGGACGGAGGAAGAGGGTGTTGGTGAAGATGATAGGGGAGTGAGTTTAATTTTAAATTCTGAATTTTAGATTTTGAATTAATCGACATTCTTCTTAAGTAAAGGTTTCTAAACTGTCCCAGTTCTTCTCCTGATAGATGCTTATGTACATGTTCTTAGTCTTTTAAATAATTTAGAATTCAAAATCTAAAATCCATAATTCTTGTTCAATAGAATACTAAACCTATACAACCGCCTTTTCGTCCTCTGGGTCATCCTGGCCGGGCTGGCGGCTTTTTTTTCTCCCGGATTGTTTCTGCCTTTAAAACCATACATGGAGCTGTTTTTTGCCCTTACCATGTTTGGCGTGGGCATGGTTCTCGATCCCAGGGAACTGGTAAACATTTTTAAGAATTTCAAATTAGTTATGATTGGAGTGGGATCCCAATTTACCATCATGCCTTTGCTGGCCTTTGGCGTTGCCAAACTGTTTTCCTTTTCCCCTGAATTTACTCTGGGGCTAATCCTGGCGGGGTCTGCGCCGGGCGCAATGGCCAGTAATGTGTTGAGTTACCTGGCGGGGGCCGATGTCGCTTATTCAGTTTCATTGACAACTGTTTCCACGCTGCTGGCTCCGCTCCTGACACCGCTTCTCACCCTGGTGTTGGCCCATACACTGCTGGAGATTCCTTTTCTGGGAATGCTGCTAAGCGTGCTGAAGATGGTGGTAATTCCTCTTTTTATCGGTATTTCAGTTAAAAAAGTATTCGCGGAAAAGACTGATCCGGTGATAAAAGTATTCCCGGCCATTTCCACAACTTTCATCGCCTTTATCTGCGCCCTGGTCATAGCCCTGAACAGGGGATATATCCTTAAGATGGACCACTGGATTTTTCTGGCCGTCATTATTTTAAACCTATCCGGATTGTCCTTTGGTTATCTGGTAGGGAAAGTGGCTGGCTTTGATCTGTTGAAAAAACGCGCCCTTTCCATTGAGATAGGCATGCAGAACGCCGGTCTGGGCAGTGTGCTTGCTCTCAAACACTTCAATGAAAAGACCGCCCTGCCCGCGGTCATCTTTGTTTTTGTCTGCATCTTCAGCGCGGCATTCCTGGTCCACGTGTGGTCTAGGTCTAAGGGATAATAGTAGGGAGTAGGGAGTAGGGAGTAGAGGGAGCAGTCAGTGGTCAGTAAGCGAGGATCGGTGGCTAACCTAAGATGTCATTCCGGGCTTGCCTGCCCTGCGTAGTACCGCCGAACAGTGGGACGAAGCAGGGACCCGGAATCTTGCTATAGTACATAATGGCCGCAGGTTTCTAAGGCAAGACGTCGGCTCGGTGGCCGGCGTGACATGGTTAGATATCCTGTTCTGACACCTGACTCCTGAATCCTGACCACTCACTAACTCCACATTACCGATAAGGCTCAAGCAAGCAGCTTTTCCTGCAGCTTGGCAGTCAGTTCTTCCATGGCAAGGTCCAGCTTGGTGAACAGCGAACCCGCTTCTTCGGCCGGGTGAATGATAGCCGCGGCAGCTGATAAAATAGCCAGGCACTTGAGTGGATGAGCATCAAGGGTGGACGCAAGTTCGGAAAGATCCTTAGCATGGAGCTCTATGAAGAACCTGTCATTGCTTATCCATACCTGTTTGAGTTTATGGAGCAGGATAGGGGTGTTGTTAATGAAGTTTTTAAGGACATCCTGAAGAGTGTCAGGCGTCTTTTCCAAGTTGGACAGGCGTTCTTCCACTGAGCTCCAGTCGAACAGGTTTTGATGTCCACGATTTGAATTCTTACTGGAAATGAGGTCCTTCTTTTTTCGGTCTCTTAATGCAAGTTCCAGGGCCCAGTTGGCATCTGACAGGCCGTTTCTCAACCTGGCCAGGGCTTTATCGGC